>DASRUW010000565.1:0-5066 GCA_035655255.1 Telluria sp.
CGCCCAGGTCGATCCAGCCGGGGCCGAGCTTGCGCACCCGGTTGTCTTCGTCGAGAGCGTACACGTCCGCCTGCGCGGCGTACGCGGGGCGGACCTGCTCCGGAGCGGGCAGGCAGTCCCACTCGACCAGCCTTGGCGCGCAGGCGGCGTTGAACACGCCGCCGCTGGTGTCGAACATCCGCTGCGCCAGCGCGAGCACGTTCCAGGTGTGCGCGTCGACCGCCACCACGGCGCCCGGCGCGGCGCGGTTCAAGCGCGCCACGTCGGAGCCGGAATCATGGAAGCTCATCAGGCGATGCGTCAGCGCCACCGCCGCGAAGGCGGCCTCGATGGCGCCATCCACATCGATATGCGCGGGCGCGCTCGCCACGGTCACGTCGACCAGAGTGCCGAGCAGCGGCCGGGCGCGCCGCCTCATTTTTTGAGCGCCACTTGGGCGATGGCGGCGATGCGGCGCACGCCGTCGGTGAGGTGGGTGCAGGACAGCGTGGCCCCGCTGATGTTGGCGATGCCGTCGCCCACCGCCAGGCCGGCTGGGGCGCGCTTGCCCACGAACTGGCGGCGCCAGGCCGGGTTGCGCACCTCGCCGCCGTGGCTTTCGCGATAGGACAGCACCTCGACCTGGCGGATGCTCGCATCCAGGTTGAGGCCCACGGCGTACGAGATCAGCTCGAACTTGCCGACCACGTTATCGAGCACCATCCAGCCCAGCAGCGCGTCGGCCTTGTAGGCGGCGATGACGTGCCAATGGACCGAGCGCGCGGGCAGGCCGGCAAGCTGCTCGACCTGCTTCATCTGCGCGCTGTCCAGCGCCAGGTCCTGGGCCCGGAAGCTGGTCGCGTCGGGGAACATCAGGCGCTGCGCCTGATCGGCCGTCAGGTAGTCGGTGGCGAAAGCGCTGGCCGGGGCGGCGGCCAGCAGCGCCAGGAAGGCGGGGGCGCGCATGGGATCAGAACGCGAAGCCGGCGCCCAGGTTCAGGCGGTCGAGGTTCTTGTCCTGGCCGAACTTCTGGTAGTCGGCCTTGAGCACCACGCCTTCGCCGATGCGCAGGTTGGCGCCGACCGTGCTCACGTTCTGCAGCACGCCCGCTTGCGGCTCCAGGCCGGCCGGGAAGGCGCTGTAGCGCGACGCGGTGTTGAAGCGCTCGTAGCGCACGAACGGCGTCAGCGCGTAGTCGCCCGACTTCGGCAGGTTGTAGGCGCCCTGCACGTACCAGCCGTAGAAGGCGCTCGGCACCGGCGCCGGGTTGCCCGCCAGGGTCAGGTTGAGGGCGCCGATGCCGCCGATGTTCCCGCGCGCGTAGAGGGCGGCGAGGTCCCACGGGCCGGGCGTCCAGCGCGCGTGCACGTCCCACAGCGTGACGCGCGCGTCCTGGGCCGGGAAGTTGTCGGTGCCGTGCGCCGCCTTGCCGGTGAAGACGGAGCCGCCCACCAGCAGGCCCGGCACGCCGCGCCAGTTCAGCGCGCCGTGCACGGACAGGTCGCGCGACTTGGCCAGCTGGCCTTCCTGGTGGATGGCGCCGAGCGGCGACTCGCGGCCTTCCTCCGACGTCGCATCCCATTTGGACAGGTCGAAGCCGGTGGTGATGCCGGCGTCCCAGGTCAGCCCGTACTCGGTCTCGCCGGTCAGACCGACACCGGCTTCACGCCAGGTGGTCGGGATGATCGCCGTCTCGACGAAATTGCGCTCCACGCCGTAGTAGGCGGTGGGCTCGTGGCTGGTGTTGAGCAGTCCGGCCGGAATCAGGAACAGGCCGGCCTTGGCACGCAGGCCATGGCCGAATTCGCGCTCCACGTAGGCCTGTTCGACGGCGGCCTCGCCGGCGTCGTCGGCGGAGGTGACGGCGTGTTCCCATTCAAGTTCCGCGACCACCTTGGTCTTCGGGTCGAAACGGTGCTCGAAGCCGAGCACCACGCGGCGCGCATCGGTCTGCGCCGCGGCGCTATTGTGGAGTGGCCGGTTGTAGTTGATTTCGCCGTAGCCGGTGAGGACGGTGGCCGGCTGCTGCGGTTCGGCCGCCGGGACCGGGGCGGCGGCAACCGGCGCCGCTGCCGGCGTGGGCGCCGCCGCTTGCGCGGCCTTGGTGGCCTTGAGTTCGGCCTTCAGCTTTTCCAGTTCGGCGGCCAGCTGCTCGATGCGCGCGGCCAGCGCGGCGTCGTCGGCGCGGGCGGCCAGGGGGAGGGCGAAGAGGGCGGCGGTGGCCGCGGCGAGGATGGTCTTGTTCATGATGGTCTCGATAGCAGGTGGATTCAAGGGCGGTAGCCGTCGGTCAGGGTGCCGAGGAAGGCGACGACGTCGGCGATTTCCTGGGCGTTCAGCGCCGGCGCCATGCCGGGCTGGCGGTTGTACGGCGCTTCGCTGGTGTTGACGTTGGCGCGGTAGGCGGCCGGCAGGTCGTTGAACTTGTCGATGGAGCCGTCGGCGCGGCGCGGATACCAGCGCGCGGGATCGGTGTCGCGCGTGACGTAGAAGCTCACCACGTCGGTCAGGTTGTCGAACACGCCGTTGTGGAAGAACACCTTGCGCGTGGCGACGTTGCGCAGCGTCGGCACCTTGAACGCGCCGCACAGGTCGGTGCGCGCGGCCAGGTCGGTGCGGTCGGGGCCGCACAGGCCGAGGTCGAAGTAATCCGCCCGCGCCGTGGCCGGGATCTTGAAATTGCGCGGCACGCCCAGGTTGTCGAAGCTGAAGTCGGTGAACAGGGGCGGCTCGCCGTTGGGCCCGCGCGCGCTCGGGTGGCAGGCCGCGCAGTTGCCCTTGTTCGGATCGTTGAACAGGGCCATGCCGCGCAGCTCCTGCGCGTTCAGCTGCACCTTACCGGCCAGGAACAGGTCGTACTTCGCATCGAAGGGGCGGAACGCCGGGTCTTCCAGCTGGAACTGCTGCAGGGCGAAGGCCACGCGCTCGTAGGCCTGGTCCGGCTGGTCGAAGATGGCGGCGCCGAACACGCTGCGAAATTCGGCCGCGTAGCTGGCCTGCCGCAGGCGCGCGATCACCTCGGCCGGGCTGGCGTTGGCCATCTCGTGCGGGGCCAGGAAGGGCACCTTGGCCTGCTCGGCCAGGGTGGCGGCGCGGCCGTCGCGGTCGAAGCCGCCCACGGCCGTGCCTTCCTGGTCGAACTGGAAGGCGGTGGCGCTGGATAGGTAACGCAGCGAGGGCGCGGCCCGAAAGCCCAGGGTCGTGCCGTCCGGCCCGCCCAGCTGGACGGCCAGGCTGTCGCTCTGGGCGTGCCCGTGCGCCGGGTCGTGGCAGCTGGCGCAGGACTGGCGGCCGGAGGCGGAAAGCGAGGTGTCGGCGAAGATCTTGGCGCCCAGGCGCGCCGCCGAACTCATCTGGTTGACGCCGGGCGCGGCGGGCGTGGCCGCAGGCGCGGAACCACCGCCGCAGGCGGCAAGCAGCAGGGAAAGCAGGGCGAGGGTCAGGCGCGGCATCATCGTTGCAGTTACTAATCGAATCGCAAATAAGAATGATTCTAATTTACGTTCTGTGCTTTTGGCAAGTTGAACGGCCGAGCGGAACGGGGCGCTTGCCGCGTCGGGCTTTCCCGGGATATAATCGCGGGCTTACCTTCCCACACCCGTCTTGACGCCGGGGTGGGCTTTTGTTCAAACGTCCTCAAGGAGTGTTATATGCGTCATTACGAAATCGTCTTTATCGTCCACCCGGACCAAAGCGAGCAAGTCCCGGCGATGATCGAGCGTTACAAGACCACGGTGACCAGCCGCGGCGGTAACGTGCATCGCGTGGAAGACTGGGGCCGCCGCCAGATGGCCTACCCGATCCAGAAGCTGCCGAAGGCACACTACATCTGCATGAACATCGAGTGCGACAACGAGACCCTGGTCGAGCTGGAAACCGCATTCAAGTTCAATGATGCCGTGCTGCGTCATCTGACCGTCAAGATGAAGAAGGCCGAAACCGCCCCGTCGCCGATGATGAAGTCGGTGCAGCGCGAAGACGCAGCCAAGAGCCACCGCGCCGAAGCAGCCCAGGCTGCCCAATCCGCGGCCTAAGTGAACCAGCTCGTCGTTGTTGCGACGATTACCGAGCGCGACACACTGCGCTACACCCCGGCCGGCATCCCGATTGTCGGCGCGATCCTGAAGCACAGTTCGCAGCAGGTCGAAGCAGGGGTGGCCAGGCAAGTCGAGTTCGAGCTCCCGGCAGTGGCTGCCGGCGAGATCTCGGGACGGATGAGCCGAGCCGAACTGGGAGCAAGCTACCAGTTCACCGGCTTCCTGGCACGGAAGAACCGCAACAGCAAGGGCTTAGTGTTCCACATCATTGAATTCATTTAGATACATACAGGAGCCTCGACATGGCATTCGGTAAGAAATTCGACAAGAGCAAGATGAAAGAGAAGCGCAAACAGCAAAACCCGCTGTTCAAGCGCAAGAAGTTCTGCCGCTTCACCGCCGCCGGCGTGGAGCAGGTCGACTACAAGGACGTCGACACCCTGAAGGACTTCATCCAGGAAAACGGCAAGATCATGCCGGCCCGCCTGACCGGCACCAAGGCGCACTACCAGCGCCAGGTGGACACCGCGATCAAGCGCGCCCGTTACCTCGCCCTGCTGCCCTACACCGACCTGCACAACGCCTAAGCGGCCCTGCAGAGAACCTGGAGAACACACATGCAAGTCATTCTGTTGGAAAAAGTTGTTAACGTCGGCAACCTGGGCGACGTGGTCAAGGTCAAGGATGGTTACGCCCGTAACTTCCTGATCCCGCAAAAGATGGCACGCCGTGCCACCGAGTCCGCCGTGGCCGAGTTCGAAGCCCGCCGCGCCGACCTGGAGAAAGCCGCCGCCGCCAAGCTGGCCGCGGCCCAAGCCCAGGGCGAGAAGCTGAACGGCCTGACCGTGACCGTGGCCCAGAAGGCCGGCGTCGACGGCCGCCTGTTCGGTTCCGTGACCAACCACGACATCGCCGAAGCCCTGACCAAGCAAGGTTTCGCCGTCGAAAAGGCCCAGGTGCGCATGCCGAACGGCCCGCTCAAGACCACCGGCGAGCACCCGGTGTCGGTGGCCCTGCACACCGACGTCGTGGTCGACGTCACCGTCTCG
>DASRUW010000566.1:0-2643 GCA_035655255.1 Telluria sp.
AAGCGCTCGCGGAACGGCGACTTGGCGAACCATTCGCCCATGCGCGGCACGATGCCGGCGCCGATGTAGATGCCGCCCACCGCGCCGAGCGTCACGGCCAGGTTGGCGGCGGCGCTGCCCAGCATCGCACAGAAGCAGGACAGCACTTCGACGCAAAGCGGATCGTTGTCGCGCAGCGCGCCCTCGACGATCTCCTGTGCGGTGCGGGTCGGCAGCTTCTTGCCGGCGCGCTCGGCCAGCGCGTCGAAGATGATCTCCATGCCGGGACCGGAGACGATACGCTCGGTGGACACGTGCGGCCAGCGTTTCCACGCATGCTGCAGGATGTAGCACTCGCGCTCGTCGGCGGGTGCGAAGTTGGTGTGGCCGCCCTCCGAACCGAGGGTCACGAAACCGTCCGCGGTCGGAATCAGGCCGGACACGCCCAGGCCGGTACCCGGGCCGAGCACGCCCGCCACGCCGTTGGACGCGGCGGTGCCGCCGCCGACCTGCATCAGATCCTGCCCGCCCAGCCCCGGCAGGGACATGGCCAGCGCCGTGAAGTCGTTCACGATCAGCAGCGTGGACAGGTTGAGCGCGCGGCGCAGGTCCTCGGTGGAGAACTCCCAGGCGCGGTTGGTCATGCGGATATGGTCGCCGCCGCTGATCGGGTTGGCGAGCGCGAAGGCCGCGTGGTTCAGGCGCAGGCCCTGATGCTCGGCGAGGTAGGCCTGGACCAAGGCCAGGATGCCGCTGTAGTCGTCGCAATTGAGGACGCGGATCGCGCGCAGCACGCCGGGCGCCATCTCGAGCGCGAAGCGGGCGCGCGTCGCGCCGACGTCGGCCAGCAGGCGCGGGCCATCGGCATAGGCGGTACGGGTGGCTTTCAGTTCGGTGTCGGTCTCGGCGTTCATCGCGGCCTTAGATGCTAACTTGGCAAGACCACCATTGTACCAACGCTGCGCGCCGGCCCTCGCATTTCCTCCGGCTCCCCGCCAAACCGCTTTGCGGGCTATGGGGCCAACAGGACGACGGGGCCGTGCTGATCGAGGTGGACTCGTCCATGCGCGACCACGCCGTGCGCGCCCGTGTAATGGTCGGTCACGCGCTGGCCTTCACCGAAGATGTCCCCAACCGCGATCTCCACCGCTCCTTGCGGCACGTCCAGCGCGACGACCACCCGGTCGGCGGCGCCCTGCCCTTGCCAGCTGCGGGCGAAGGTGTAGGGCGCATCGGCCAGCTTGCGATGGCGGCCGGCGCCGATGGCGACGTGATCATGGCGGAACTGACCCAGCAACGCCCAGTGACGGCGCACCTCGGCCACATGGTAGCCGTGGCGCTGCGCGTTGGCGGCCAGTTCGTCCCAGTTCATGAAGGAGCGCAGGTTGGCGTCGCCCTGGGCGCCAGGCGCGCGCAGCAGCCGCGCGGTCTCGTCGCCGTAGTAGATCTGGGCGGCGCCGGGCGCCAGCAGCAGCTTGTTGGCCGTCTCGAACGGATGCGCGCGCGACGCGTCGAACGGCTCGCCGTCGTCGTGGGAGCTCATGTAGTTCAACACCGCATAGCCCTTGCGCCCCGAGTTGAGCAGGTCAGCGTAGCTGGAGAACAGCTGCTCGTAGCTGGCCTTGGCGTCCGACTTCATGGTGAAGTTGATCATGCTGTCGAAGCCGTTGGCGAAGTAGTCGACCTTGGCGTCGCCCATGTCGAAGGCGGCGCCGTCGCGGATCGAATAGTTGTACACCTCGGCCGTCATGTAGAACTTGCGCTCGGCCGGGACCTGGCCGGGATGCGCCTTCTTCCAGTCCTCGTAGGCGGCGGAGGCCACCCCGCGCAGCTCCTTCCACACCCGCGGCTCGACGTGCTTGACCGTGTCGCCGCGGAAGCCGTCGAAGCCGAACTTGCGGACCCAGTCGGCATGCCACTTCATCAGGTAGTAGCGCGGCGCGCGCGGATAGCCGGTGCGGGCGAAGAACTCGTCCAGCTCCTTCATCTCGCGCTCGTAGCGGCCCTCCGCCTTCCACTTCGCGGCGAGGAAAGGCGGCAGTGCGACGGGTTGATCGCTCTCGGTGCGGAAGTCGGGAAGGTTCTTCACCAGCGTGCACGGCACCGTGGTGCGCGTGTCGCGGTAGCTGCACTGGGGCGACGTGCGCACCCAGTCCGCCGGCCACACCGGGTCCTGCGCCGTGACCGGGCCGGTATGGTTCATCACCACGTCCAGCAGCACGCGCAGGCCGGCCGCATGGGCCGCGTCGACCAGGTCGCGCACGTCCTGCTCGGTGCCGAGATTGGCGTCGACGGCCGTGAAGTCGCGCGGCCAGTAGCCGTGAAAGCCGTAGGAGCGCCCCGTCCCCTCGTCGGTGGAACCATGGATCTGCTCCACCGGCGGCGTGATCCAGAGCGCATCCACGCCCAGGTCCTTGAAGTAGCCCTGCCTGATCTTCGCCGTGACGCCGGCCAGGTCTCCGCCCATGTAGCCGCGCAGGGGCGCGGCGTCGGCCTTGCGGCCATAGGCCAGGTCATTGGCGGGGTTGGCGTTGTTGAAGCGGTCCGTCAGCAGGAAGTAGACGGTGGCGTTCTCCCACAGGAATGGCCTGGCGGTGGCACGCGCGGGCGCAGGCGCGGCCGACTTGCCCGACGCGGCCGGCGCGGACATGGCCGGCGTGGCGG
>DASRUW010000567.1:0-4257 GCA_035655255.1 Telluria sp.
AAAATACTGACTTGGTATTTCTTTGCGAGCATTTGATAATTTTTTGAGCATCGGCAGCCCTAAAGCCACCGTGCACCTTCATCAAACGCCCACACTTATCGACTGTTGATTGTTAAGGAACCGGGTCCGCTATCGCTGACAAAGCGTTGTGTTTGTCAGCAGCAGAGAAGCGAGATTATGGGGCCTGGCCTGCCCCGCGTCAACCCCCGCCGCATTAAAATGTGCGGCATGACGATCCTGCTCTCCACCCTCAATGCGCGCTATACCCATGCCTCGCTGGGCCTGCGCTACCTGCTGGCCAACATGGGGCCCTTGCGCGACCGTACCCGGCTGCAGGAATTCGTCATCGGGGCCAAGACCACGGAGATCGTCGAACGGGTGCTGGCCCACGCGCCGCGCATCGTCGGTTTCGGCGTCTATATATGGAACGTGGAGGAGACGGCGCGCGTGGTCGCCATGCTCAAGCGGGTCGCGCCCCAGGTGGTCGTGGTGCTGGGCGGCCCCGAGGTGTCGTACGAGACCGGGGAGCAGGCCATCGTCAAGCTGGCCGACTACGTGGTGACCGGCTGGGGCGACCTCACCTTCGCCAGGCTGTGCGGGCAGATCCTCGACGGTCCCCAGCCGCTGATGAAGGTGCACGCCGGCGAGCAGCCGTCCATGGACGCCATCGTCCTGCCCTACTCCTTATATAACGACGAGGACATCGCCCACCGCACCCTGTACGTCGAAGCCTCGCGCGGCTGCCCGTTCAAGTGCGAGTTCTGCCTGTCCTCGCTCGACAAGACGGCCTGGCCGTTCCCGCTCGATGCCTTCCTGGCCGAACTGGAGGCGCTCCACCAGCGCGGCGCGCGCCTGTTCAAGTTCGTCGACCGGACCTTCAACCTGAACGTCAAGACGAGCCAGCGCATCCTGCAATTTTTCCTAGATAAGCTCGCGGCCGCGCCGGACGATCCGGTCTACGCCCACTTCGAGCTGGTCCCGGACCACCTGCCCGATGCGCTCAAGGCCACCATCGCCCAGTTCCCGCCCGGCGCGCTGCAGTTCGAGATCGGCATCCAGAGCTTCAATCCGCAGGTGCAGGCCAACGTTTCGCGCCGCCAGGACAACGCCAAGGCCGCGGCCAACATCCAGTGGCTGGCCGGCCAGTCGCACGCCCACCTGCACGTGGACCTGATCGCCGGCCTGCCCGGCGAGGACATCGCAAGCTTCGCGGCCGGCTTCGACCGGCTGTGGGCGCTCGGCCCGCACGAGATCCAGTTCGGCATCCTGAAGCGCCTGCGCGGCACGCCCATCGTCCGCCATACGGAACCGTTCGGCATGGTGTACGACCCCTACCCGCCCTACACCATCCTGCAGACCGACCGCATCGGCTTCACTGACATGCAGCGCCTGGTGCGCTTTGCGCGCTACTGGGACCTGGTGGCCAACTCCGGCCGCTTTGCCCAGACCCTGCCGGTGCTGCTGGGGGAGGCGCCGTTCGCGCGCTTCATGGCCTTCGCCGACTGGCTGTACGCCCACACCGACGCGACCCACCGCATCGCCCTGGACCGCCTGGCGCGCATGCTGGAGCGCTGGCTGTGCGAAACCGGCGTGGCACCCGCCACGGCCCGGGCCCTGGTGGCGGGGGACACCGGCGCGCGCGGCGGCGAGGCGGCCGGCGCGGCCCCGGAGCGCCAGGCGCGCCGGGTCGCCCTCGAGGGCGCGCCACGCTAGCGTGTCCTCGGTGGCAGCGGCCCCGAAAAGCCCTTACACTGGCGCAATGCAGATTGAAAAAGCGCCAACGCTGACCCTCACTCCCGCGGACACCGGCGCGGCGCAATCTGTTTCGGCCGAAGGCACCTGGCAGGTCCACGCGCTGGCCAAATGCGGCAAGATCAAATCCCTCACCCGCACCCTGAAGGCGCTCGCGCCGCGCGCCGCCGGCCTGGCCTGGGACTTGTCCGCCATCGAGACGCTGGACCACATCGGCGCCCAGATGTTCTGGAACGCCTGGGGCAAGCGCCGCCCGCAGCGCCTGACGCTGGCGCCGAACCAGGAAGAGATCTTCCGCCGCATCGAAGCGGTGAAGGCCGTGGCGCCGCGCACGCCGCGCCGCTCGCCCTTCCAGCCGGTGATCGAACTTGGCTTCGGGATGCTGAAGTTCTTCGAGCACCTGATCGGCTTCGTCAAATTGATCGGCGCCGTGGCGCAGGACATGCTGCGCCTGGCGCGCCGCCCGCTGCTCGGGCCGTGGCGCGAGATCTCGGCCAACATCTACCACGCCGGCTTCCAGGCCCTCGGCATCACGGCCCTCGTCGGCTGCCTGATCGGCATCGTCCTGTCCTATCTGTCGGCGCAGCAGCTGCGCACCTTCGGCGGCGACGCCTACCTGGTCAACATCCTCGGCATGGCCGTGATCCGCGAGCTCGGGCCGATGCTGGCGGCGATCCTGGTGGCGGGCCGCTCGGGTTCGGCCATCACGGCCCAATTGGGCGTGATGCGCGTGACCGAGGAACTCGATGCGATGCTGGTGATGGGCATCTCGCACGGCTTCCGCCTGGTGCTGCCCAAGGTCCTGGCGCTGGCCGTTGCCATGCCGCTGCTGGTGGTGTGGACCGACGCCATGGCCCTGATCGGCGGCATGGTCGCCGGGAAGATCGAACTCGATCTCTCGGCCCGCTACTTCGTGCACAAGCTCCCGGACGCGGTGCCGATCGCGAACTACTACATCGGCCTCCTGAAAGGGACGACTTTCGGCGTGCTGATCGCCCTCGTGTCCTGCCACTTCGGCATGCGCATCAAGCCGAACACGGAAAGCCTGGGTCACGGCACGACCACCTCGGTGGTGGCGGCCATCACGGTCGTGATCGTGGCCGACGCCGTGTACGCGATCGTCTTTTCCAACGTGGGGTTCTACTGATGCCGCCGCGCCCGTGCGACCCGCAAGCGGGCACCGTGGTGCAGATCCGCGGCCTGTGGACACGGTTCGGGCGCACCGTGGTGCACCAGGACCTCGACCTCGATATCTACCGGGGCGAGATCCTGTCCATCGTCGGCGGCTCCGGCACCGGCAAGACGGTGCTGCTGCGCCAGATGCTCGGACTGGAGCACCCGTCCGAAGGCAGCGTGTGCGTGTTCGGCGAGGACGTCAGCAAGGCCGACGCCGAACAGCTGCAGCGCATGCGCAACCACTGGGGCATGCTGTTCCAGCACGGCGCGCTGTATTCCGCGCTGACCGTGTTCGACAACATCGCGCAGCCCCTGCGCGAACTGCGCGCGCTGCCCGAGGACGTGGTGCGCGACGCCGTGCTGCTGAAGATGTCGATGGTGGGCCTGGGCGCGGAGCACGCGGCCAAGATGCCGGCCGACCTGTCGGGCGGCATGGTCAAGCGCGCCGCGCTGGCGCGCGCCCTGGCGCTGGAGCCGCAGCTCCTGTTCCTGGACGAACCCACGGCGGGCCTGGACCCGGACCTGTCGGACGCCTTCGTCGAACTGATCCAGACCCTGCACGCGGAGCTGGGCCTGACGGTGGTGATGGTGACCCACGACCTGGACACCCTGTTCGCCCTGTCCAGCCGCATCGCGGTGCTGGCCGAAAAACGGGTGATCGCGGTCGGCCCGACCCAGGAGGTGCTGCGGGTCGAGCACCCCTTCATCCAACACTTCTTCCGCGGCGGACGCGGACTGCGGGCGCTGCAAGTGCTCGACGAGAAGGAGCAATGACATGGAAAACCGATCGCATGCCCTCATGACCGGCTTCTTCACCATCGCCCTGGTGGTGGCGGCGGTGCTGGCCGGCCTCTGGTTCAACCGCGACAGCACCACCCGCGTGCCCTACGTGATCGCCACCACCCAGTCGATCCCGGGCCTGAACCCGCAGGCGACGGTGCGCTACCGCGGCCTCGAAGTGGGCAAGATCGATTCGATCGACTTCAATCCGGGACGCTCGGGCGAAATCCTCATCAGCCTGATGCTCGACCCGGACACCCCGGTCACGACCACCACCTATGCCCGCCTCGGCTACCAGGGCGTGACCGGCATCGCCTACATCCAGCTCGACGACGATAAGACCGGCTCGCCGCTCCTGAAAAGCGACAAGCAGCACAAGGCGCAGATCCCGCTGCGTCCGGGCCTGCTGGACCAGCTGGAAAAGCGCGGCATGGTCATCCTCGACATGGCCGAACAGGTCACGCGCCGCGCCAACGACCTGCTCAGCCCCGACAACCAGCGCGCCATGCGCGGCGCCATCGACAACCTGGGCCTGGCCGGCGAGCGCTT
>DASRUW010000568.1:0-4700 GCA_035655255.1 Telluria sp.
ATCAGTGCCGCAGACTACGCGCGCGAAGTCGCCCCGGTCATGGCCAGAAGCGTGCCATTGAGCGATCTTCGCGAGCTGACGTCCATGCTCAGGGGGCCAGGAGTGCAGCACTACTCCCAGTTGATGCGGGTCGAGGGCAAGCCGGCGGCCGAGGCGGCAAAGGCGCTCAGCGCCGTGGAACGTGCGGAAGTTTCGCGCTTGGACCACGCGCCAGCTTCCCGGCGTTACCTCGCCGCGTTCAAGGCGGTCGACCAGGTGTCAGTCGGGGAAAAGCTGGCCAGCGCAGTCACGGCCAAGGCCATGAGCAGCTTTGTCGCGCAGGCGCGCGCCGCGTCGGCGAAGGTCCGGAGCTCGCAGGGCGCAATGCCGGAGATTCCGATCGAGCCGACCGGATTGACCTATCTGGACGAGATGCTCAAGATTGCCATCGCAGGAGAGTCGGAGATGACCCAGGCCTTCCGGCACTTCGAGACCGCGGTCGGCGCGGGAGGCGTCATGCGCTGGCTGCAGCCGGAGCAGATCGTGACCGTGTCCGGGCGCGCGCAAAGCCGGCTTGCGCTGGAGCAGGTGGAAGGGGCCATCGAAACACTCATGAAGGAAGGCGACGACAGCCTGTCGCGCCGCCGCGAGCGTGCGCTGACCTATGTCGGAACCGAAGGGCCGTGGGCGGAACTGACCGACAAAGCCGTCGGCAGCGCCATGGAGTTCCTGATCCGTTTCGGCGAACTGCAGCGCACGATCGTCGGCGACGCGCGCCACGTGCTCGATTATCTCGACGCCCACGCCGGCAGCGCGGACCTTGGCGCCAACCACAAGCTCGCCATGAAGACCGACGAGGAGCACCAGGCGCTGCTCAAGCTGCTCAAGCAGTTCGACGCCGACGGCGCCGAATTGAATAAACATGTCAACGCCCAGCTGGCACAGGAAGAGGACAAGCTGTCCGCGGCCCGGAAGCAGGCCGCGCAGGCGCAAAGCGAGGCCGGCGCAGTCGCGCGCTAGCGCTTACTGCGCGACCCAGCCGCCGTCCATGTTCCAGGCCACGCCGCGGATCTGGTCGGCCGCCGGGCTGCAGAAGAACACGGCAAGCGCGCCCAGTTCCTCGGGCGTGACGAATTCGCCGGACGGCTGCTTTTCCGCCAGGAGGGCCTTCTTGGCCGCGTCGTTGGAGATGCCCTCGCGCGCGGCGCGGTCGTCCACCTGCTTCTGGACCAGGGGCGTGAGCACCCAGCCCGGGCAGATCGCGTTGCAGGTCACGCCGGTATGCGCGTTCTCCAGCGCGGTCACCTTGGTGAAACCGACGATGCCGTGCTTGGACGCGACGTAGGCCGACTTGCCCGCCGAGCCGACCAGCCCGTGCACCGAAGCGACGTTGATCACGCGGCCCCAGTTCTTCGCCTTCATGTGCGGCAGCGCCAGGCGCGTGGTGTGGAAGGCGGAGGACAGGTTGATGGCGATGATGGCGTCCCACTTCTCGGGCGGGAAGTCCTCGATGTTGGCCACGTGCTGGATGCCTGCGTTGTTGACCAGGACGTCGACGCCGCCGAACTTCCCGGCCGCGAACTTCATCATGTCCGCGATCTGGTCCGGCTTGGACATGTCGGCGTTGTGGTAGGCCGTCAGTACGCCGAATTCGTCCGCCACGCCCGTGTGCAGGGCCTCGATCTGGGCGGCGTCACCGAAGCCGTTGAAGACGATGTTCGCACCTTGCGCCGCCAGCGAGCGGGCGATTCCCAGCCCGATACCCGACGTGGAACCTGTCACGAGTGCCGTTTTACCGCCTAACATGGTCGCGTTCATTCTGATCCTCTGGATTGATAAAATAGACAATGGTTTAGAATTCTAAGCGCAACGCCCGGTAAAATGTCGCCCGGCCGTCAAGAATTCACCAATCATCCCGTCCCATGACCGAACCAAGAATCCGCTCCGTCCAGTGCTTCTCGCCGACCGGCCTGCACCCAGTGGTGTACAAGGAGTGGGGCGATCCGGCCAACCGGAACGTCCTGATCTGCTCGCACGGCGTCACCCGCGTGGCGGACGACTTCGACAACCTGGCGCGCACCCTGTGCAGCCACTACCGCGTGGTCTGTCCGGACACGGTGGGCCGCGGGCGCTCCGGGCGCCTGGGCAACCCGGAACATTACCGCATCCCACAGTACGTGAGCGACGCCGTGACCGTGATCGCCCGCGTCACCCAGGAGGGCGACCAGGTCGACTGGTTCGGCACCTCCATGGGCGGCCTGATCGGCATGGGCCTGGCGTCCCTGCCGGGCAACCCGATCCGCAAGCTGATCTTGAACGACATCGGCCCGACCCTGGACCCGGTGGCCCTGCGCCGCATCGGCGACTACATCGGCCAGGACCTGCGCTTCCCGACCTTCGAGATCGGGGCGCGCTTCGTGCGCGACGTCTCGCTCTCGTTCGGCCCACACACGGAGGAGGAGTGGCACAAGATCGCCGCCGACGTGCTGCGCGAGGACGGCCACGGCCAGTGGGTGCGCCACTACGACATGGGCCTGGCCCAACCCTTCCGCTCCGCCACGCCGGAGACGGCGGCGGCCGACGAGGCGATGCTGTGGCACGCCTACGATGCGGTCCGCTGCCCGACCCTGCTGGTGCGTGGCGCGGAATCCGATTTGCTTTCGCGCGCGACCGCGGAAGACATGACCCGGCGCGGCCCCAAGGCCACGCTGGTGGAAATCCCGGGCGTCGGCCATGCGCCGACGTTCCTTCACGAAGATCAGATCGCCATTGCGCGACAATTCCTGCTCGGTTGATACCGGCATCACGAAAGACATTATGGAAATCACTCGACTCCACGTTGGCAAACGCCTCTCCGAAGTAGCCATCCACAACAACACCGTGTATCTGGCCGGCCAGATCGCCGAGGACACCGCCCAGGACATCGGCGGCCAGACCCGCGAAGTACTCGCCGCCATCGACCGTCTGCTGGCCGAAGCCGGCAGCGACCGCACCTGCATCCTGATGACGCAGATCTTCATTTCCGACATGGCGAACTTCCCCGGCATGAACGAGGTATGGGACGAGTGGGTCGCGCAGGGCCACACGCCGCCGCGCGCCACCGTCGAAGCCAAACTCGCCAACCCCGCCTGCCTGGTCGAAATCGTCGTCACCGCCGCCGTGCGCTAAGCGATGGTGGCAATCGCGGCGCTGGGCAGCGCGACGACGCAGGTAGTCCAGGGGCTCGGCCCCGAGGACGCCGAACGGGTCCGCGCGGCCCTCGAATACGCAAACCTGGCCTACGAGGGCAAGACCTGCGCGTCGGGGCAGGGCGCGTTCGACTTCGCGCTCGGCGTGGCCAGCACGCTGGCGCTGCTGAACCTGGACGCCGAGTCGCGCATCGCCGGCATGCTGTTCGAGCTGACGGTACTCGATCCGGTCGCCGCCACCAACCTCGAGGCGCGCTTCGGCAAGGAGGTGATGGATCTCGTGGGCGGCGTGCGCCAGCTGATCCGCCTGCGTGACCTGACCGTGGGCCAGCAGCGGCGCGACGTCAAGGCCGGCACCCAGCTCGAGACGCTGCGCAAGATGCTGCTCGCCATGGCCACCGACATGCGGGTGGTGATGATGCGGCTCGCCTCCTGTGTCACCACGCTGCGCTGGTTCGCCGACCGGAAGCTGTTCAACGAGATGACCCATGCCTACGGCAAGGAGACGCTCGACCTGTACGCGCCGCTGGCCAACCGCCTCGGTATCTGGCAGCTCAAATGGGAGCTGGAAGACCTGTCTTTCCGCTTCATCGAACCGGATACCTACAAGCGCATCGCCAAGATGCTGGAGGAGAAGCGCATCCTGCGCGAGAGCTTCGTGGCTTCCTCTATCGAACGGCTGGAGCGGGAGCTGGCCGTGGCCGGAATCGAGGCCCAGGTGTTCGGCCGGCCCAAGCACATCTACTCCATCTGGAACAAGATGCGCGGCAAGGAGCTCGATTTCAACGAGCTGTACGACGTGCGCGCCTTCCGCGTCATCGTCGACGACGTCAAGACCTGCTACACGGTGCTGGGCGTGGTGCACAACATCTGGACTCCCATCCCGAAGGAGTTCGACGACTACATCTCGCGTCCCAAGGCCAACGGCTACCAGTCGCTGCACACGGTGGTGACGGCGGACGACGGCCGGCCGCTGGAGGTGCAGATCCGCACCCAGGAGATGCACCAGTTCGCGGAGTACGGTGTCGCCGCGCACTGGCGCTACAAGGAGGCGGGCGGCTCCAACTTCAAGGGACAGAAGTACGACGAGAAGATCGCCTGGCTGCGCCAGCTCCTGGCCTGGAAATCCGACGTGACCGAGACCGTGGTCGGCGAGGATGAAAAACAGCAGCGCGAATGGGTCGAGAAGATCAAGTCGGCCACGCTGGACGACCGCATCTTCGTGCTCACGCCGCAGGCGCGGGTGATCGAGTTGCCGGCCGGCGCCACGCCGATCGACTTCGCCTACCACCTGCACAGCGAGGTGGGCCACCGCTGCCGCGGGGCGCGCGTGGACGGGGTCATGGTGCCGCTCAACACGCCGCTGAAGAACGGGCAGACCTGCGAGATCATCACCGCCAAGGGCGCGCCCGGCACGGCGGGCCCGTCGCGCGACTGGCTCAGCCCCGGCTACGCGGTGGCTAGCCGCACCCGCGCCAAGGTGCGCGCCTGGTTCCACGCGATCGAGCTGGAAGAAACCCTGGCCAACGGCCG
>DASRUW010000569.1:0-15566 GCA_035655255.1 Telluria sp.
CGCCGGGCGAACCGGCGGGGCGCGGTCCGATCAGGTCGGTCAGGTCGGCCAGGCGCTCGTAGGCGTAATTACTGTTCATGGCGGTCGCGCGGATCTTCGCGAGCGCTTCGGGCGTGTTGCCAGGGGTGGCGGCAGACGCGGCGCCGCTGGCGATGGCCGCGGCGAGCAGGGACAGGCGCACGAGTTTCATGCATCTCCTCTTGGACTATTGTTGTGTGAAGTCCAAGACGATAGCGCATCCCGCGACTTTCTGCTGGCGGCCCCTCGATTATGCCCGGACCAGCCGCACGCGCGTGATCTCCGACGGCGCGCCGAAGCGTTTGGGCGGTCCCCAATAGCCGGTGCCGCGGCTGGTGTACACCCACAGGTCGCGCAGCTTGTTCAGGCCCGCCGTGAACGGCTGCTGCAAGGGGACGAACAGGTTCCACGGGAAGAACTGGCCACCGTGGGTGTGGCCGGACAGCTGCAGGTCGAAACCCGCGTCCGCGGCGGCGGGCGCGCTGCGCGGCTGGTGCGCGAGCAGGACCCGCACTCGCACGTGGTCCGGCGCGCCGGCGGCGGCCTTGTGCGGATCGCTGCGGTGCGAGGCATCGAAGTGGTGGGCGGAGTAATCCGCCACGCCGGCGATCATCACGCCCTCTCCCGCGCGCTCGCACACCACGTGCTCGTTGAGCAGGACGCGCAGGCCGAGGCGGCGCATCTCCTCGATCCACTCGTGGGCGCCGGAATAGTACTCGTGGTTCCCCGTGACGAAGAAAGCGCCGTCCCGGGCAGCCAGGCGCGCCAACGGCGCCGTGTGCGCGGCAAGACGGCGCACGCTGCCGTCGACCACGTCGCCCGTCACGGCGATGGCGTCCGGCTCGAGCGCGTTGACGCGGTCGACGATGGCGTCGATATAGCGGCGCTTGATGGTCGGCCCGACGTGCACGTCCGAGATCTGGACGATCGAATAGCCATGCAGCGCGGCGGGCAGATCGCGGATCGGCACATCCACTTCCACCACACGGGCCGTGCGGCGCGCGTTGAAGAAACCGACCACCGTCACACCCAAGGCAAGCAGCGGCACCGCGACTGCGCTCGCGTGGACGGTCTCGGTATCGGCCAGCCCGGCCACGCTCAGCACGAGGAGCAGCAGGTCCCGCAGGAAGGTCAACACGAGCAAGGACGAGAACAAGCCCATGGTCAGCATGCCGATCCAGGACAGCAGATCGGCCAGGTCCCCCTTGCGTACGCGGGTGGCGACCAGGCCGGCCGGCAGCAGGATGGTCGACGCCATCAGGAAGGCCACGGCCAGCGCCCAACCGAATCCGACCAGCCCGATAGCGGGAATCAGGCGCAGCCCGATATACATATGGAGTAGAGCGAGCAGGCCCAGGACGATGGCGATGGCGCGGTGGTTATGCATGAGGTGTCCGGGGCGAGAAGTTCAGAGAAGTCAAACAGATGGTGGCGAAAAGCAGCACCGCAAGTCCCCCACGCCATGTTACCGAGCGTTCTGATTTGTAAGATTGTGTAGTTCTGCGTGCCGCTGCAATTGGGCGGGGCTATATTTTCTCCATCCCGGCGTAGCAAGGCGACCATTCCGGTCCGCGCCGCAGTGAAAGGACAACGCCATGTTGAACAAACAAGTTTTCGGAGCGGTTCTGCTGGCCGCCGTCTCGATCTCCGGCACGGCGATGGCGCAGGACCGTGGCGCGAATACGCTGGCCGGCGCCGTCATCGGCGGGATCGTCGGCCATGCCACCGGTGAGCGCAACGGCGCCGCCGTGGGAGCCGTGATCGGCGCGGCCATCGGCAACGCGGCCAGCAGCGGCAGCCGGAACTACAACAACAACGGCTACTACGACAGCCGCAATTACAACAATGGCTACTACGACAGCCGCACCTATTATCCGCCGGCGACCACCTACTATCCGCCGACGACGACCTACTACGAGTCGGCCCCGGTGTATGTACAGTCCCAACCGACCGTGACCTATGTCGAACCGGCCCCGGTGTACTACGTCGCGCCGCCGCGCTACTACGCCCCGCCGCGCACCGAGGTGTACGTGGAATATGATCGCGGCGGCTACTACCGCCGCCACCACCACCACGGCCACTGGCGCTGATCGGGCGCTTCCCGTATCCCTCGACGGCGCCGCGCGGCGCCGTTTTTTTTTGGTTCATCGCGGATTTCCGGGATGAACCTGCTGTAAACGCAAGAGAGCAGTAAAGAAGAGTTATTGTGTTTGTGCGACCAAACCCTCTAACAAATCCACTGCTCTCATGTCGGATCATAGTCTGCACCTTCCGTTCTGGGAAGGCTTTATTGCCACCGAATTAGACTCCGGTGACGACGCCATCTGGATCACCTTGCATCGGGACCCAACTGCCGCGATGGTTTGTGGCGGTTGCGGAGCCCATTGCTATCAGGTGCACGATGTCGTCACTCGCTCGATTCGAGAACTACCGATGCAAGGGAGACCGGTCTGGTTGAGGGTGCCCTTATGCCGCCTGAAATGTACGGCATGTGGAACTCGTACCGAACGAGTCACTTGGCTGAGTCGCCACGCGCGGGTGACCCGTGCGTTGGCCGAGTTTGTCGGCGCGTGGTGCGAGAAGCTACCGGTGGCTCACGTGTGTAAGCTGTCCGGCCTGCACTGGGGCACGGTGCGCCAGATCGAGCGTGCCCGGCTGGAGCGGCAGCTTGCCGCCCTGCCGCCAGCGCAGCCGGCTCGTCTGGTGATGGATGAATTTGCGCTGTTCAAGGGCCATCGGTATGCGACCGTGGTACTTGATGCGGATAGTCGGCAGGTGTTGTGGGTCGGCGAAGGCCGCAGCCGTGAGGCGATCCGCCCCTTCTTCGAGTGGCTGGGCCCCCAACGCTGCGCGCAAATTGTCGCCGTTGCCATGGACATGAACACCGCGTTCGACCTTGAAGTACAGCAGCACTGCCCGAATGCCCGCGTGGTCTACGACCTATTCCATGTCATCGCTAAATATGGCCGGGAAGTGATAGACCGGGTGCGGGTCGACGAGGCCAACCGGCTACGCGATGACCGCCCTCAGCGTAAAGTCGTGAAACGGGCGCGCTGGCTGCTACTGCGAAACCGAGAAAACGTGCCGCCAACGCAGCAGGCCAGTCTGGACGAGCTGCTCGCTGCGAACCATGCCTTGATGACCGCATATGTCATGAAAGCAGCGCTCAAGGAACTCTGGCACCCATCTGGTGGTTGGCACTGGCTCACTGCCTGGCGCAACTGGCTCAAGATGGCACAGGACAGCGGTATCGAACCGCTTCGCAAATTCGCCGCCAGGCTGAAGCCTTACTGGCGCGGCATCGCAGCAAGAATTCGCTGGCCGATGCACACCGGCCAGCTCGAGGGCATCAACAACCGCATCAAGGTGATGAAGCGGATGGCCTACGGCTACCGGGATAGCGACTTCTTCTTCCTCAAGATTAAAGCCGCGTTTCCCGGAAATCCGTGAAGAACCTTTTTTTTTCGTCCGCCCCCCGCTACAACCGGCAAAGGGAGGGGCTATGCAAACGGGCGACATCGTTACGCTGGAGAACGGGAAGTATGTACTGGGCGAGCGCCTCGGCGGCTCCAGCTACGGCATCGTATGGAGCGCCACCGGCCCGGATGGCACGCCGGTCGCCGTCAAGCTGGTCAACCGCGCGCAGATGGAAGCGGCCCGCACGGATGAACGCTCCCGCTGGATCGACAGCGCGCACAGCGAAATCGCTTTTCTGCGCGGTTTGTCTCCTTGGGATGCGCGCCACATCGTGCGCCTGCTCGACGCTGGCACGCATGAGGAATTGCCTGCCATGGCGCTGGAGCGGCTCGACGGCGACCTCGCCCGCCATGTGGCGACGGAACGCAACGCCGGACGGGCACTGGACTTCCCGCTGATCCTGGACTGGATCGGCCAGGTCAACCAGGCACTGGCCAAGGTGCACCAGTACGGCTGGCGCTACCTGGACTTGAAACCCGCCAATCTCCTGCTCGAACAGCGCCGCCTCAAGCTGGCGGACTTCGGCACCAACCGTGCGCTGGCCGATACAGCGGCCCATTCGTATGCCGGTACAGCCAACTGGCAGGCGCCGGAACAGTTCTTCCCCACCTCCCAGCACACTTACCTGACGGATGCGCGCACGGATTACTTCGCCCTGGGCGCGCTGTTCTATTTTCTCGTCACCGGCGGGCTGCAGCTGCGCTTCTGCACGGATTGCGGCGCGGCCTACAAGAACCACCGTACCGGCGGCGCCTATGTGCTGTTGGAGGAAAATGGCCGCGCAGCGCCGCCGACCCTGCGCGAGGACGAGGCTGCGCTGTTCATGCACCGCATCGACCGGCAGGCGCAATGCGGGTCGAGCTGGGTGCCAGCGGCGTGCGCGTTCACGCCGGCCGCATGCGAGGCGCTGGCCCTGCTGCGCGCGCTCCTCGCGCCGGCACCGGCGGACCGTCCGCGTCATGCGCTGGACATCAGCCGACGCCTCGCCGCCATCCGCCGCGCATGGGCGGCGCAGGAGAGCGAACGCAGCTTCTTTTCCGCCCTGCGTTCTCCGCTGGCCTTCGAACGGGCGCTGGGAGGCTTCGCATGAGGACCGCACTTGTCCTGCTCTTCGCCCTGCAGCTGCTGGCCCTCCTGCATGCGCCGGACGCCTGGTATCCGGAGCAGATCGAAGTCAATCTGAAGCCGGGCCAGCGGATCGTCCTCGGCGGCGGCGCACTGGCGGCACCGCAGGCGGACGGCATGCAGGTCGAGATCCAGCGGAACGCAAGCGGGAGCTGGTTTGTGCGCTCCCTCGCCGGTTCCGCGCCGCTCGCCGTGGCGGCCCCCGGCCGCCAGCAGCGCAGCGGCACGATGCTGCTCGCGCCGCAAGCCTCATTCGTCCTTGGGGCGGCGCGTTTTGTTGTCGCCCAGGCGGACGAGGACAGCGCGTCCCTGAACGCGGGCGGCACGCACTGGCGTTACGATGGCGCCACGCTGTACCGCGACGGCACGCCGCAGCCTGCCTGTCCGGACGACCGGTTCGTCACGCGCGCCATCGCCCTGTGGAACCGTCTGCTGCCGGCCGCGCTGACGGTTCCGCGGCCGCTGGCCATGGGCGGCAATCTCCATTGCGGCAACCGCATCGGCATCGCGCACGTGGAACCCGGAAGCGCAACGCTCAAACGCATCCGCGCCGGCATCCAACTCGCGAGCGCGCCGGGGGTGGCGCTGGAACTGGACCAGCCGGGACGCCTGCTCGCCGCGCAGCCGCTCGCGCTGGCGGGCGCCGAAGCGCTGGTGGTGGGGACGACGCGCGAACGCCTGCGGATCGAAGGCGATGCCCTGCGCCTGACGCCGTCCGGCCACGTCGCTCTTTTCCCGGCCGCGCGGGCCGAGCTCCCGCCCGGCGTGGACTGGACCTGGCGTCAGCGCGCGCAATGGGCGGCACCGCCGGCCTGGTGGCTCGTCCTGGCAGCCACCGCCTTGGGGACCATGCTGCTGCGCCGCGACAGCCTCCACACACAAGCACCTAAGCCATCCGGCTGGTATGCGGCAGGCGTGCCGGGACGCGGCGGCAGCTCCCGCGCCAGCGGTTGGCTGGACCGTCTGCGTTCATTGATGACGGCCTGCTCGGAAACAGCAGCGCGTGCCGTGCGGGCCGCGCCGCTTGCCGCCGCCGGTCTGCTCTGTGCAGGCGTCGCCGCCATCGCCCTGCAGCGCTGGGGGCAACCGTTCGGAATCGGCGCATCCGCGCTCTTGGCCGCCCTCGCGCTCGGTGCGGCCATGCACGGCTTCGGACGCGTGCGCCTTGCCATGGCGGCTGGCCTGCTCCTGCTGGCAATCGGACTTCTCGCCCAGCTGGAACAGGCGCTCGGGGCGCAGGACCTCGGCTGGCAACGCCACTTCCAGCGCGCCGCCGCCCTGCTTGCGATCGGCATTGGGGCCGGCATTCTCGCCCTGCGCTGGCTGCGTGCGCGGCCTCCCCTGTCCCTCATCGCCTGCGAGGGCATCCTGCTGGCGCTCGCGGCGGCCGCCTTGTTGGCGCTCGGCCTGCAAGTGCTGTTCGGCGACGAAACCGGCGTGTTCGACCTGCAGCCGGTGGAATTCGCCAAGCTCGCTCTGACGGCGCTGACGGCGCACTGCCTGGCGCTCGGTTTTGGCGCGCCGCAGGCCGGCCGCTGGCTGCGCGCCGCGGCGCCGGCCCTGATCTTTCTCGTCCTGTTCGGATTCGGTCTGGTACAGGTGGACGACTACTCGCCCCTGCTCCTGCTGACCGTCTGGGCCGCGGCGATGACCCTGGCCTGGTCGCTGGCGGCCCGCCACTGGGGAACGGCCGGCAGCATCCTCCTGGCTGGCGCGCTGGTGACCGGCGCGGTCGTCCTGCTGCGCGAGCACGGGCCCGGCAGCCTTCCGTCCGCGGGCTTCTACGCCGACCGCTTCCAGGTCTGGCTCGACCCGCTCACCCATCCGCACACCGGCGAGCAGGTCCTGCTCGGAGCCCGCGCGATTGCGGACGGAGCCTGGCTGGGGACCGATCACCTGTTCGGACTGACCGCGCTGGGTCGGGATGCGGGCGCGGTCCTGCACATCCCCGCCGTGCAGGACGATTTCGCCCCCGCCTTCTTCCTGAATCGCCATGGGCTGGCGGCTGCCCTCCTGCTTTGGCTGGAGCAAGCGGCCTTCCTGACCGGCATGGTGCAGCTGGCAGCCGAAGCCTGGATCCGCTCCCGCGCCGCGCGCGGCTTTCGCGCCGCCTGGCGCGAGCGTTTTGCCTGCTTCGCCATCGCCGGCGGCGGCGCCTTCGTGCTTGGCCATCTCCTGCTCTCGTGGGGCACCAACCTCGCCATTTTTCCGGTCATGGGTCAGCCCATGAGTTTTCTGTCGGCCGGCGGCAGCCACCTCCTGTTTTTCATCTGCCCCCTGCTAGTGTTCGGTGCGATCAGCGCAC
Source organism: Telluria sp. (assembly GCA_035655255.1). GTDB lineage: Bacteria > Pseudomonadota > Gammaproteobacteria > Burkholderiales > Burkholderiaceae_D > Telluria. The sequence continues at coordinate 6,926 of DASRUW010000569.1, forward strand.
AGTCATCGGAGGAGAATGCATCATGCCCGTCTACGTCCAACATCAAGTGCTAGGCAATATCGACGACGTGTTCGACGCCGACGCCATCTGGCAAGCGCCCGGCCTGGCCCTGTTCCACCGCCGTCCGCTCCTGCGCGACCTGCTCGAGCGCAGCCCGCGCGAACAGCGCGGGCGCGCGCCGACGCGTTGCTTCACCCACGTGGCCATCCAGCTGCCGCAGGAAGACCTGGACGACGACCGCCATCTCACCCGCGGCGCCCGCGCCCGCGAGCTGGCCGAATCGCTCAAGGCGCTGCACCAGAAAGACTTCGGCGACCTGCTCGGCCAGGACGAGGTGCGCTACGGCGTGACCGGCACCGACGAACTGCAGTCCGGCCAGATCGAAGTGCGCTTCGGCCACGCCGTCTATTTGCCGGCGCCGGACGAGCCGATCCTGCAGACGGTGACCGCCTCGGTCGACGGCACCAACTGGCGCCCCGTCTGCGCGGTGCACCAGAACGAACGCCTGGTGGTACTCGGCGATCCCGGCGGCATGGTCTCGCATGGCATCGCGGACTGGCCGTTCGGCCCCGACGCCGCACTGGTGCTTCTGAACGACGGCCCGGACAGCGTGCCCGAACTGCAGGTACGTCCGCGCCAAGCCCTGGACTGCGCTTACGACCCCCTCAACGCTTGCCACACGGTGCGCCAGCGCGGCGGGCCGGCCCGCCTGTTCGTGCGCGTGCATCGCACCGGCCAGGCCAAGGCGGCCGCACCGGCGGCAGTCTGGAAGACCCGTACGCGCAGCACGGAACCCGATGCGACGGCGGTCCCGCCCGCGGCGCAGGAGTCGGAGGCGACCTACGCGCCGGCCGCCCACCAGCGTGCAACCCTGGCCGCCCTCGCGCTGCCGCGTCTGTCGCGCTACGGGGACACCGGCGCCACCGAATTCGAACTGGCCCTGGACGCCTTCCTGCGGCCGGCCGCCGGGGCCGATGCCAGCGTGCGCCTGCGCATCCGCCGCGACGACAGCATCCAAGCCCTGACCCACGAGGCGGAGCAGACGCTGACCCTGCCCGCGCGCATCACGCCCGCGCCCGGACGCTCCCTGGCGCTGGAAGCCGTACCGGCGCCGCTGGCGGAACGCTACTGCGCCCTGCTGCCGCTGCCGGCGCCGTCCAGCGCTCCAGTCACGGCCGGCGCCCCGCTGGCCTTCGGACGCACGGCGCCCGGACTGGCGGCATTGCGCCTGCCCGCCGGCGCCGCCGTGTTGAAACAGGAGGGCACGGCGGGCGGCAGCGCGGACCGTCTCGGCCTGTCGCGCCAGGCCTTCCGCGCCGAAGCGACGACGGAGGGCTTTCGCATCGTGCGCCTGAGCGCAAACCAGGCCCTGTTCCACCTCGACCCGGCCCTGCGCTTCGTGGCCGCCATCGAGCACGCCGACCCGGACCAGCCTTATCTGCTCCCGTCCGGCCATCACCTGGTCGCCGGCCACTATGTGCTGCGGCTGGACGCCTGAGAAAGCGCGCCATGCTGACCTTGTCCTATCTGAGCGCCGCGGTGTGGGGCGGCGCCTTCATCCTGACCCTGGTGCTGGCGCGCTACCTGACCCCGGCCGCCTGGTGGCGCCAGGCCAATGCGCGCGCCCTGGCGGTGCTGGTGGCCGGAACCTGGGGCATCGGCGCCCTGCTCAGCGCCTGGCTGCTCCCGGCCCAGGCCCTGGCCCGGGCGGCGCTCCCTGCCCCCGAGCGCTTTGTGGCGTACCAGGCGCTGAACCTGCGCAGCGCGCCCGGCATATCGGCCAAGCGTATTGCAACCGTGCCGGCACAGTCGGATCTGGTGGCGACCGGCCGGCGCCAGGGTGACTGGTGGCAGGTCATTTACCGCCACGATACGGTCTCCGAAACCGGCTGGGCCAGCAGCCTGTGGCTGCGCCGTCCCGGCGAACTGGGCCTGCCAAACACAGCAGAGCCGGAAAAGCCGCGCTAATCGAGGCTTGCCCCGGCCCGGGCATCGGCTACAGTAGGCGCTGATACCCTGCCTACTCGTTTGTCCGCCGATGCCGACTGCGCCCGCCCCACTCGATTTCGACACCGGTCCCGGTGGCCCGCGCCTGGACGTGGCCGCCCGCAGCGCCATCGGCGCCGGCCCCGGTGCGCGTACCGAAAACCAGGACAATTTCCTGCTGATCGACTGCCGCGGCCAAGCCCGTTTCCTGCGCGGCCAAGAGGAGCACACCGCGCTCCTGCCCCACTGGCCGCCGGGCCACGCCCGCCTGGCCGTGCTGGACGGGATGGGCGGCCACGGGCACGGCCGCCAGGCCAGCGAGGCCGTCGTCGAGAGCCTGCTGAGCATGCCGCCCTGCGGCAGCGTGGGCGAACTGTCCGCCCGCCTCGACGCCCTGCACGCTGAATTGCAGGTGTATTTCGACCGTACCGCTACGGTCGACGCCAAGCGTCCTGGCACCACACTGACACTGCTGGAAATCCGTCCCGGTACAGCCGCGTTGCTGTACCACGTCGGCGACTCGCGCCTGTATGAAGTGTGCGGCGACGTGATCACGCCGCTGACGATCGACCATGTGCCGGCCACGGGCGCCGCCCTGGGTGGCCTGATCGGCGAAGCGGAATGGTGGCGCCAGGTTCACGGCGAACACCGGCCCCAGATCGCCCAGGCCTTCATTCTTGGCAACGCCTTCGTCAATCCGGCCGTGCTGTCGGATCCGCTCTACCCGCTGTCGCCGCTGAACCTGCCCGCTTTCCTCTACCACCTGCCCGACCGGCGCGCGCTGGAGCTGCGCCCCGGCCACAGCTACCTGCTGGCCACGGACGGCTTCTGGTCCTGCGGCGATCCCTACGCCTGGGTGGGCAGCTGGCCACGCCTGTTCGCCCAGGCCGGCACGGCCGCGGACCAACTCGCACAGTTATGGGAAACCATGGCGGCCACACCGCCCGCCCAGCTGCACCCGGACAACCTGACCGCGATCCTGATCCGCGCCCTGCCGCCCGCCGCGCAAGGCGCCGACGAGACCGTGCTCCCGCAACCCATACGGAGTGGCAATTAGTTGTTGCGCATAATTTAACAGGTGTTTCCATAAACCCACAAAAGGCGTAAGCTCTCACGTATTCACCCGACGCGACCGATATGATGAAGTGCCGCAATCCCGACCATCCGCACTGCACCCACTGGGTCCTCCCAGGCGCGGCCGCGTGCGCGGGCGGGCACGCGCAGCCGATCCAGCCGGGCGCATCGAGCTTCGGCCTGCTCACGGAGCTGCGCGCCGGGCGCCTGGTGGAACGCCAGGCCGCGGCGCCCGCCGCGGCGGCCACCGAACTGCGCGCCGCCGCCCGCCCCTACCTGCACGTCAGCGGTTTCGATCCGCGCGCCGCCGGGGGCCGCCAGACCTTGCGCCTCGACCTGCGCGCCTTTGCCGACGACGGCGCCCAACAAGTCACCTTGCACCTGCAATCCGCGCTGCTGCCGGCCGGCGGCGCGCGCTACGACTTCGCGCGCGCCCGCTACGGGCAGTGGCGCCCGGTCTTCCTCGAGTTCTCCTCGCGCGGCAAGGAGCACGGCCAGTACCGCATCGATGCCGAACTGCATAGCCATCTCGATGGCCGCATCCACCGCAAGTGGGCCTGCACCCTGGTGCTGCTGGTGCCGCGCGCCGACGCGACCCTGACCGAGATCCACCAGACCTTCCTGGCCACCCACAAGAACGTGCGCGTCAGCGCCGACGACGCATCGATCGCCAAGGTCCAGGCCCGCACCGGCGCCGGCCGCGTGGACATCGACGTCAGCGCCACCAACGCCGGCATCGCGCACCTGAACCTGGACGCGCAGCCGGGCAAGATCGACCTGGGCTTCCCCACCATCGCGTGGGACGAGGACCTGATCGAACTGGAGCTGCCGCACGCCACCATGGTCCATCCCCATCCGGCCGCCGCGGCCAGCCTGGTGAACGGCGCGCCGGAAGCCGGCGCCCAGCGCCACATGCGCCTGTTCGCGCGCAGCGAATGCGTGCTCGGACGCTATGAGGAGGAAGACGCGGAGGCGGAACTGCTGCTGGCCAGGCACGCCGCCCACGGGCCGGACTACGGCGGTCTGACCCGCCGCATCTCGGGCCGCCATGCCTTGATCCGGTGCGGGGCGCGCGGCGCGGAGATCGAAGATGTTTCGCGCTACGGCCTGCTGCTCGATGGCGTCTGGCCCGGCAAATACGTACCGGCGCCGCTGCGCCTCGGAATGAAGATCGAGCTCACTGCCAGCATCCGCGACATCGTCGTGCTGGAAGTGACGGCCCTCTTGCCCACGGGCGTGATCCTGCACCGGGCCGATGCCGGCGCCGCGGCCGAATGCTTCTACGTGCTTGCTCCGGACGAGCGCCCGTCCACCGGCGCCAAGGCGGAAGCCCTGCCGCGCGCCGCCGGCCTGCCGCTGCTGTTCCATGCCGACGGCGGCTTCTGGCACCTGGACCCCGCCACCGGCCGCGAGACTGCCTTGAGCCCGCAGACGCAGCTGGCCCGCTTGGCCGGCCTGCCGGCGCACGTGCGCTTTGCGCCCCAGCCCTATCCGGACGCGCCGTCCGGGCGCGTCCGCGCGCTGCAGGCCGCCGCGACGCCGGGAGCGTCGGCGACGGCCTGAATCGCCTTACTGCACGGTCAGGATCACCTTGACCGTATCGTCCACCGCGGCCTTCTCGATGTAGCCGATCGCCGCCGGATCGGAGGCGACCGCCTTCTTCACCTCGGCGCTGGAGCCGTACTCTTTCGGCGCCGTCGCCTTGCCGGTGAACACCAGCTTGGACCAGATCGCCTTTACCTGCGCCGTGTCCTTGTTCAGGACCTTCTGGTAGAACTCGTTGCGCAGCGGCCCGTCGGTGTGCTCCACCGGCGTGAACAAGGTGGACTTCCCGAGGAAGAACTGGGCCGCCTGTTCGCCGAACATGCGGGTCGCTGGATTCTTCGGATTGACGACCACCACCATCTCGGTCGCGCAGGCGCCGCCCACGGCGAGCGCGCAGACAGCGGCCAACAAAGCCTTCAAAGGAGTGCGTGACATGACCATTCCTCCTTAAAAGACGAAATCCACGCCCACGGCGTACACCGTCGCGGGGCCGGTGAACGTGGGTTTGGCGTTGACGAAGGCGCCCGGTCCATCCTTGGGCGAGATCCGGTCCACCTGCACCTTGAGGGCGGCGGAGCTGGCGAAATCCCAGCGCAGGCCGATGGCGTTGGAGGACTGGAGCGCCGCCTTGCCGAGGTAATCCAGCGCCGCGGCGGCCGCCTTGAGCGGGCCCACCGCCGGCACGCCGGTGTAGCCGCGCGGGTTATCCTGCTTGATGGTGCCGTGATAGTAGTAAGGCGTGAACTTCGCGATCCGGTAGCCGAACATCGCGTACCAGGACGAGGTATCCATCACCACGCGCGTGTCGGTGCGGCGCACCGCGTACTCGCCCTGCACGACGAAGTTGCCCGGGTCGTAGATCGCGCCGACCGAGGTGAAGGAGCCTTTCACGTCCGTGATGCTGTAGTCGTGGGCCGCCTTCGCGAAGCCGGCCTTGGTCAGGGACGCCAGCAGGCCGTCCACCGTGGGGTTGTCCTTCATCGAGAAGGTGGCGTCGGCGCGTCCGAAGCGCAGCGTGAGCGGGCCGTTCTCCCACAGCACGTGCAGCGCCGTCGCGCGCGAGAACTCGATGCGCGCACCGTTCACCAGCTTGTTGTGGGCCGTCCCCAGTCCGAACTGCGCGGTGAGGGTCGACTCGCCGAAGCTGTGCTGGTAAGTCATATCCACGCCATCGAGCGAACCGCCGTTCACCTGCCGGTACACTTCGGCCGGCGGACGGATCATGGTGTTGGCGTAGCCGACGTTGCGGAAATCCGAGATCATGTACACCGGCATGCCAACACGGCCGACGCGGAAGCTGAAGTCCTCGTTCGCCTTCAGCTTGAGGAAGGCCCAGGGCAGTTCGGCGCCGAAGTAGTCCGAGGCGTTCTTGCGCACCAGCCCCTGCACCGTGGCGGAAACGGCATCGCCGAACTTGTAGGTCGCCTGGATCCCGAAGTTGGAGTCCGGCCCCGTGCGCGGCGTGGTGCCCACGCCGCTTTGCTGGTTCGGCCGCGCGAACTCCGCGTCGCTGGTGTCGGTCGCGGTCAGGGCCAGCGTGCCGAAGCCGCTGATGCTGACCTGTGGCCCCCCCTCCTGTGCCTGTGCCCCGCCTGCAAAGCCAGCGGCAATGGCCAGCGCGATGGCAGTGCGTTTGTGACATTTCATAACATCCCCTTTATAAGTTTTGGTTACATCAGTCTGAGCCTGTCACGTCACATTGCAAATACACTTCGTTGCGAGAGGGCAACGGAACAGTGAAAAAAAAAGGGCTGGCGAAACACGCCAGCCCTGTTCGTTTTCAGAGTGATAATCAGCCTGGGCGCAGGACCAGGAAAATGAGGGCAATCGCGGCCAGAAAGCCGGCTTCCAAGCTGAAGACGGTCACAGGGATGCGGATGTTGTCGGGGATGCGCATGGCGGGCTCCATTCGCGAACGTAGGAGCCTTCAGTGTAGGCGCTTAGGCGGAGGGACGCTGTTTCGGCAGAGGGATCCGTTCCGTTTCCCCCGGCACGGCGGGGAAGCGGTCGGCTTCCCAGTCGTCCGCCGCTTGCACCAGCCGCTCCTTGCGCGAGGAGACGAAATTCCAGTACAGGTAGCGGTGGCCGTCGAGCGGCGCGCCGCCGATCAGCACGCAACGCGCGCCGCCGGTCGAGGCCAGCCGCACCGCGGCCGCGCCCACGCCCAGCAGTCCCATCTGTGCGGCCGGCAGCGACTCGCCATCCACCGTCAGGTCGCCCGCGACCGCATACACGGCCGCTTCGGCCGGCAGGAACGGCAAATCAAGCGTCGCGCCGGCATCGAGCGCGATGTCCAGATATAAGGTCTGGCTGTAGGTGAGCACGGGCGAGCTGCGGCCGAAGGCACTGCCCACCAGCACCCGCACGCGCGCGCCCGGCAACGCGATGTCCGGCAGGTCCGCGGCCGGCGTATGGCGGAAGGCCGGCTCGGCTTCTTCGTGCTCCTTGGGCAGCGCCGCCCACAGCTGCAGGCCATGACTGCGGCGCGGCCGGCCGCGCAGGTCGGCCGGCGTGCGCTCGGAATGCACGATGCCGCGTCCCGCCGTCATCCAGTTGATCGCGCCCGGCTCGATGCGCTGCACCGAGCCGAGGCTGTCGCGGTGCTCGATCGCGCCGTCGTACAGGTAGGTCACCGTCGCCAGGCCGATGTGCGGATGCGGCCGCACGTCGTGATTGGCCTGCGGGTCGGCGTCGATGGGGCCGAAGTGGTCGAAGAAGATGAACGGGCCGACCGCCTGCTTGATCACGGACGGCAGCAGCCGCCGCACGACGAAGCCGCCGCCGAGATCCTTGTCGTGCGGTTTGATCAGGTGGGCGATCATGCCAGTTCGGTCGTGATTTCGGTGGTCACGCTGGCCATCAGCTTGTGCACCGGGCACTTGCTGGCGGCGGCGAGCATGGCCGCGCGCTGTTCGTCCGTCAGGTCACCGGTCAGCGCGATCTTCGTCGCGAGCCGGTACACGCCCTGCCGCTCCGCGCTGGCGTCGCGCTCCACCGTCACTTCGATGTCCTCCACCGGGAAGCCCTTGCGCTGGGCGAACCACAGCAAGGTCAAGGCCTTGCAGGCGCCGAGGGCCGAATCGTACAGGTCGTGCGGATCGGGCCCGGCGTCCGTCCCCCCATCCGCGGCCACCAGGTCGGTGGAAACGATGTGATCGCGCACGTGGACGATGTGGCGCATCGGTTGCGAGAGGTCGCGTTTGACGGTAATGGACATTAAGTCTCCTGGACGAGGTTGCGGGCGATGCGGAAGCCGACGATATCGTTACTGAGCGTGGCCGAAAAGCCGTTGCGCAGCGCAGATCGTAAATATCGTGGATTGTACAGCCACGCACCGCCGCGCAGGATGCGCCGGGACGGATCGCCGCCCTCCTCCCAGGCCTGCCCGGTCAGGGGCGCGCCCTCGTAATTCTCGTGCACGACGTCCTGCACCCACTCCCACACGTTGCCGTGCATGTCGAACAGGCCCCAGGGATTGGGCGGAAAGCTGCCGACCGGGGTCGTACCGCGCCGGTACACGCCCTGCGGGCTGCCGTGGTAGCTGTAGTTGCCGTCGTAGTTGGCCAGATCGGTATTGATCGTCTCCCCGAAACTGAACGCGCTGCGGGTGCCGGCGCGGCAGGCATACTCCCATTCCGCCTCGCTGGGCAGACGGTAGGTCTGGCCGGTGCGCTGCGACAGCCAGCGCACGTAGGCCTGCGCATCCTCCCACGACACGCCGACCACCGGATGGCGCTCCTGCTGCGGAAAGCCGGGTGCTTCCCAGTCGATCTCGCCCTTCTTGCGCCAGCCGGTGGCCAGCACGAAGGCGCGCCACTCGCCCACGGTGACCGGATAGCGCCCCAGCGCGAATGGCTGCTCGATGCCGACCCAGTGCTGGGGCGTCTCGCGCGCCAGCCAGGACTGCTGGGCGCCCGCTTCCATGGCCCGTTTGCGCTCGTGTTCGGGAGAGCCCATCTGGAAACGGCCGGTCGGGATCAGGACCAGTTCGGGGCCGGTGCCCCCGCCATCGAGGAAGCGGTCGCGCAGCACGCCG
>DASRUW010000570.1:0-2128 GCA_035655255.1 Telluria sp.
AGTTATTGGCGGTCCTGGGCACGGTGGCCATGTTCATGGTCGGCGGCAGCATCGTCCTGCATGGCGTGCCGGCGCTGTATCACTCGCTCGACCGCATGGCCCACGCGGCGGGCGCGCCCGGCCTGCTGATGATGGCGGCCGACGCGCTGGCCGGGCTGGTCACGGGCGCCGTCGTGCTGGGCGTGGTGCACGTGGTCCAGCGCCTGCTGCGCCGTCATTCCCGCGCAGGCGGGAATCGATGACCGCTCACCGGGCCGATACGACGCTATGCGCCATTTCGCTCGCCATGGATTCCCGCCTGCGCGGGAATGACAGTGCGGGTTACTTCCTACGCGGCTTTGGGGCAGGCAGCTCGCGCGCCGTGACGCGCGCCAGCTCGGACAGCCGCTCGCGGTCCTCCAGTACTTCACCGTCGATCAGGAAGCAGGGCTTGGCGCCGGGATAAGGCGCGCCCTCGGCCGGCGTCCCGCCCAGCAGCGCACGGCCGGCGGCGGTCGGCTTGACGAACAGCTGGTCGTCGCACACCAGGGCGAACATCTTCCCGTCCAAATAGATGCCGTATTCGCCGAACATTTTCCTGGCGCTGACGGGGCCCGCCGGCGCCATCTGGTCCAGCACGAAATCCACGGTTTCCTGTCTCGATGCCATGCGCTTTTCTCAGATCGAAATGAACATTCTATCTAACGCGACGCGAAGCTTACACAAAACTTACAAAAGGCGACCGAGTGTTGTTTGAACCACCCAAAAATGGCGTTCGCAAATTGACATTGATTTGCGTTGCTCCCAGTATTGATCGAGGTTCTCGTGTTGAAAAAAACCTACAACGATTGGGAAAGCTTATGCACAAAACGTCTATGCCGCAAAAACAACTCCTGGCCTTGGCCATCGCTTCGCTGTGCGCCGGCAGCGCCTTCGCGCAATCCGCGCCGCCCGCCGACGAACAGGCAACCACCGTGGTGGTGACCGGTACCCGCGTGCCGAACCGCACGGTGCTCGATACCGCCGCTCCGGTCGACGTGATCGCCGCCGACTCCCTGAAGAACGCCGGCACCACCGAGATCAACCAGGCGCTGTCCGTGGCGCTGCCGTCGCTGAACTTCCCCCGCCCCGGCCTGGCCGACGGCACCGACACCATCCGTCCCGCCACCCTGCGCGGCATGGCGCCCGATCAGACCCTGGTGCTGGTCAACTCCAAGCGCCGCCACGCCTCTTCGCTGGTGAACGTGAACGGCACCGTGGGCCGCGGCTCCGCCTCGGTCGACCTGAATACCATTCCGTCCGCGATCGTGAAGAGCATCGAGGTGCTGCGCGACGGCGCGGCCGCGCAGTACGGCTCGGACGCCATTTCCGGCGTGGTCAACGTGCGCCTGCGCCAGGACCGCAGCGGCGGCGAGGCCACCGTGACCTACGGCACGCGCAAGACCAACTATGAATTCTTCGCCGACCCGCCGCCGGCCGGCGGCACCTGGGTGGCCGAGACCTCGCGCAAGCGCACCGACGGCCAGACCGGCACCGTGAGCCTGTGGAAGGGCCTGCCCCTGGGCGAAACGGGCTACCTGACCTTCGCCGCGGAATATAAGGAACAGGCACACACGGAGCGCAGCGGCTACGACATGCGCCAGCAGTACGACAAGGTGAACGGCCAGTTCGACCCGCGCGAAACGAGCATCAACCGCTACAACGCCTGGTACGGCGAACCGGAAATCCAGCAGGGCACGCTGTTCGCGAACGCCGGCTATGACCTCACCGGCGGCGTCAAGCTCTACGGCTGGGCAAGCTTCCAGAGCCGCGACGCCCGTTCCGGCGGCTTCTTCCGCCGCGCCCTCGATGCGCGCAACGTGATCCAGATCTACCCGAACGGCTTCCTGCCGATCATCGCGCCGTCCGTCGAGGACTCCAGCCTGGCGGGCGGCGTCACCTGGTCGATCGGAGACTGGGACATGGACGCGTCCCTGGTCTACGGCAAGAACGAGATGAACTTCACGATCGAGAACACGCTCAACGCCTCGATCGGCGCGAGCTCCAAGACCTCGTTCGACGCCGGCGGCTTCTCCTACGACCAGCTGGTGGCCAACCTGTCGGCCACGCGCCAGTTCGAGGCCGGCATGGCTTCGCCGCTGAACGTGTC
>DASRUW010000571.1:0-2720 GCA_035655255.1 Telluria sp.
GCCACGCCGGCCAGCACCAGCAGCGCCCCGATCAGGCGCACGGCGGACACGCGGCGCAGCGCCATGCCGATCAAGCCGAACTGGTCGATGGTCATCGAGGCGACCAGCTGGCCGGCGATGATCAGCACCAGCAGATTGAGCAGGCCGATGCGCGGCGCCAGGAAGGTGGTGCAGAAGATGAACGCCGCGCCCAGGAAGCCGCCGGCGAAGCGCCACCAGGGCTGGGACGGCAGCAGCGCCAGCGCCCCGCCCAGGTTCCCGCGCAGGACGGCCGCGCCCAGCAAGGCCAGCGTGCCGACCGCGAACGACACCAGCGCCGCCGCCACCGCGTTGCCGCCGATGCCGGCCGCGAGCTGGCCGTTGATGGCGGACTGGGTGGAAATCGCGCAGCCGGCCGCGAAGGCCATCAGCAGGAACAGCAGGTTCATGGTCGTCCTCGAAACTTGCAAAGACGCCATCATAGCGGTTCGACGGAATATCCGCCGACGCTGCAATCTGTTCCTGCAGGCGCGCAGTCCGTCGCAAACGCGCTGCGGGCGGCGGCGCGCTTGCTTACCATGCATCCTGTCCAAACATTCTTCGATTCTTTCAGGAGCCACGCATGCATATCTCGAACAAGACTTCCCATGGCCTGCGCTCGGTGGCGCTGGCCGCCGCCTTCCTCGCCTGCGCCGTGCCGGCCACCGTCGCCTTTGCCGGCGGCAGCAGCTGGGGCATTGGTGAACGGGTCCAGGGCAATGGCGTGATCAAGAAGCAGGAGCGCCAGATCGGCCACTTCACCGGCGTCGCCATGGGCGTGCCCGGCAACGCGGAACTGCACATCGGGAACAAGGAAGGCGTCAGCATCGAGTCCGACGAGAACCTGCTGCCGCTGATCGAAACCGTGGTCAAGGACGGCGTGCTGGAGATCCGTCCCAGCAAGCGCCACCTGAACCTGCAGAGCAAGTCGATCCATGTGGTGGTCTGGGCGCGCGAAGTGAACAACCTGTCCCTGGGCGGCTCCGGCTCGCTGGAAGCGGACGCGTTCAAGGCGCCGCGGGTGGAAGTGGCGCTCGGCGGTTCCGGCTCCATCAACGTCAAGGGCATCGAGACCCGCTCCCTGAGCCTGAACCTGGGCGGCAGCGGCAACATGAAGATCGGCGGCGGCAGCACCGACAAGCTGTCGATCAACATCGGCGGCTCGGGCGACGTGGACGCGGGCATGGTCAAGGCCAACGACGTCAGCGTGACCGTGGGCGGCTCCGGCCAGTCCACCGTGTGGGCCAAGGACGAACTGTCCTTCACGGTCGCCGGCTCCGGCGACGTGCACTACTACGGCGACCCGAAGATCAACAAGACCGTGCTGGGCTCGGGCGGCTTGAAGCGCCTGGGCAGCGCGCCGCGCTGATCCGCCTTAGTGGGCGGTCAGGGGTTTGACCGTTGCCGTGACGGCGACGGTCGAACGCTTCCTGTCCTTGTTCTCCACCACCAGCGTCAGGGGCACGGTGTCGCCCGCCTTCATCTGGCGCTTCAGTTCCAGCAACATCACGTGGTAGCCGCCGGAAGCCAGCTCGACCGGCTTCCCGGCCGGCAGGTCGATCGACTCCACGTGGCGCATGTTCATCATCCCGCCCTTCATGTCCATCTGATGCAGTTCCACCAGGCCGGCGACCGGCGTGGTGACGGCGACCAGGCGCGCGTCCTGGGCGGACGTGATCTGCATGAAGGCGCCGGTCGCTTTCTGGACAGGGACGGTGGCGCGGATCCAGGCGTTCTTGATCGTAACCTGGGCGGAGGCGCCGGCCGCGGCCAGCGCGAGGGTTGCCGCGAGGGCGGCGCGAAGCAGTTGCGGGTTCATGGTCGGCGATTATACGTGCTAAGCCCTGGCGGTGCTGGCAGCGGGTGCCGCCCCGCTAAGCGAGGGCGATGCCGTGGCGGACGGGGTCGGTGCGGCGCAGCAGGGCCTTGTCGGCCAGCGCGGCCAGCACGGCCTGCACGGCCGGGCCGCGCACGACGTCGGGCAGGCCGACGATGGCAAACTTCCTCGCAGCGGGAATGGGCAGGTCGAGCACCTGCACCCCGTCGGGCAAAGGATGCACGGCAAGGCGCGGGAGGATGGAGTAGCCCAGACCACGCCGCACCAGCGCCAGCACGCCACTGTCCGTGGCCAGCGTGCGCGCTGGCCGCGCGGCGAAACCGGCGGCGCGGCAGGCGTCGAGCACCGCATACGCGCCCGAGCAATCGAGCTGGATGTAGGGCAGCGCGCCGAACTGCTCCCAGCCGCCTTTGCAGCGCAGCGCCGCCGGGGCGACGAAGACATAGGCGTCGGCGGCGAAGGCGCGCTGGAACAGGCCGTCCGCCACCGGCAACTGGGCGACCGCCAGCTCCGCCCTGCCCTCCCGCACGGCCGCTTCCACCGCCGCCCGTTCCTCGTAGCCGTCGTCCACGTCCACCCGCAGCTCCGGGTGGCGCGTGGCCAGCAGGTCCAGCGCGGGCGGCAGCAGGTGGGTGGCGACGCTGCGAAAGCAGGCGATGCGCACGTGGCCCTGCAGGCGTGCGTCGCCTTCCGCCGCCGCGGCCAGGCCTGCCGCCGTGCGCAGCACCAGGCGGGCGCCGGCCAGCACGCGGTGGCCGGCATCGGTCGGGGTGCAGCCGGTGCGCGCGCGCACCAGCAGGCGCGCGCCGAGCAGGTCTTCCAGTTCCGTGATGGCGTGGCTGATGCCGGACTGGGTCAGGCCCAG
>DASRUW010000572.1:0-4294 GCA_035655255.1 Telluria sp.
AGATCCGGCTGGAAGAAGCCCGGAAAGCGCCAATCAAGCGGCGAATAATACAGACCGGGGTGCAGTCCCGCCGCGCGCACCGCCTTCACAAATTCGCCCACGACGTCGCGATGGGCCGCGGACTTGACGCTCGTATAGGGATTGGCGCCGTCGTCGAACATGGCGAATCCGTCGTGATGGCGCGATGTCAGCACCATGTACTTCATCCCGGCGGATTTGGCGACTTCGGCCCACTCCTTCGGATCGAAGTGTTCCGGCTTGAATTGCTGCGTGAGTTTCGCGTACTCCTTCAGCGGGATCTGCTCGTCCCACTGGACCCACTCGCCGCGTCCTGGAATCGCATACAGACCCCAGTGAATGAACATGCCGAAGCGCGCGCCGCGCCACCAGCCGATGCGCGCGGCCGCGTTTTCGTCGTTTGCCAGCGTGGTCTGGGCCTGGCATGCCAACGGCGCGGCAAATGCGCAGGCCAGGGCCAGGGTGTTGAGTAAACGGGAAAGCATGTGTGGTCTCCTATTTTTCGCGCAACCATAGCATCTGCCCGGAACAGAAAGGATTACGTTTTTTTGCGAAGGGAATTGCGAAATTGATGCAGCCACGCGCGAATTTCGTTCACCGTCTTGGTGGTTTTCGCAATTGCAATGTGGCCGCGCGCTTCGCAAAATGATCTGGCGCGATGCTCCACTGCGCCCCACTACACATAACAAAGACGAGACGATTCATGGAGACGAAAACCGCCGGCCGGCTCGCCCGCCGTTGCACCCTCACGCTCGCACTCACCAGCGCCGCTCTCGGATTGCTGAACGTTCCAGCGGCGGCGCAATCGCAACCCAAGACCTTCGTGGTCTATGACGAGGAATTGAAGAACGGCTGGCAGAACTGGAGCTGGGCCAAGGTCGAAGCCCAGCCCGTCGCCGGGGGCAAGGCCTTCAAGGTCGAAGGCGCGGCCTGGACCGCCCTGCTGCTGCATCACGACCTCTTCTCGACGTCGGCATTTTCCAAATTGCGCTTCTATGTGAATGGCGGCGCCGCCGGCGGCCAGACCTTGGCGATCCGCGCAATGGCGAATGGCAAGGCGATCGACTCGAACTACCTCATCCAGCCCAAGCCAAAGACGTGGGCCGTGGTGGAAGTGCCCCTGAAGGATATCGGCGCAGACAACAAGGACATCGACGGTGTGATGCTGCAGGGTCTTGCGGATGCCTACAAGCCCTACTACATCACCAGAATCGAATTCGAGTAAGTCACTCGGTTCCTGCGTCCTTGTCCTCCGCGCTGCGCGCATGCGGCTTGATGCCGCGCCGCGCCAGCGCTTCGCGCAGAAGGAATTCGATCTCGGCGTTCACGCTGCGCAGATCGTTGGCGGCCAGCCGTTCCAGCTCGACCCACAACGCGGGATCGAGCCGGAGCGGATACGCCTTCTTGCCCGGACTGGCCATGGTCTCAGTTGTACAGGGTGCCCGTGTTCACGATGGGCTGGGTGTCCTTGTCCGAGCACAGGACCACCAGCAGGTTGCTGACCATCGCTGCCTTGCGTTCGGAATCGAGCTCCACGATCTCGCGCTCGGCCAGCCCTTTCAAGGCATCTTCCACCATGGTGACGGCGCCGTGCACGATCTTCTTGCGGGCGCTGATGATCGCCTCGGCCTGCTGGCGCCGCAGCATCACCTGCGCGATCTCCTGCGCATAGGCGAGATGGGTCAGCTTGGCGTCCAAGGCTTCGACGCCGGCCGCCTCGAAGCGGTCGTGCAATTCCTCCTTCAGGGCGCGCGACACGTCGTCCATGCCGGCGCGCAGCGTCTTCTCGCCCTCGGTCAGGTCCTCGCCATCATCGTAGGCATACAGCGAGGCGAGATGGCGCAGCGCGGCTTCCGCCTGCACCGTGACGTAGCGTTCGAAATCGTCCACGTCGAACACCGCCTGGGCCGTGTCGCGCACCCGCCAGACGATGGCGGCGCCGATCTCGATCGGATTGCCGCGCTTGTCGTTGACCTTCAGCGCGGGCGTGATCAGGTTGCGCGCCCGCAGCGACAGGCGGCGCTTGACGTACAGCGGAAACGCCCAGCGCAGCCCTTCGCTTCGATCGGTGCCGATGTAGCGCCCGAACAAGGTCAGGATGGCCGATTCGTTCGGCTGAAGCATGTACAGGCCCGTCATGACGAAGATGCCGGCAGCAATGCCAATGCAGGCCCAGATCAGATTGCCGGGAGCGGCCACGTCCTGCACGGCGCTCTTGAGCCACCAGGCACAGGAGATGATCAGCGCCAAACCGGACGCGGCCGCCGCGTAACCGCTGATCGAATTGAAACTGCGTTCCTGACGAGAATGCATTGCACTGGCGACGGACATGATGGGCTCCATGTATGACATCAAAGTGATATCACTTTAGGATCACTTTTCGGAAATGTCAAGCTGCCGCCAACCCATGCTATGCTGGTCTCGAGGCAATCCACTTGGGGGAACCACGTGGCTCGGCGATTCCTGGCGCTCTGTTGCGCGTTCGGCATGATGCTGCCGGCGATAGGTCAGGCTTGTTCGCTGCGCCTGCCGCTCATCAATATGACGCTGACCAAGGCCGGCGCGCCACCCGCCGGGCTGGATATGGACCTCGCTGCCGCCATCTTGCGCGAAGCCGGCTGCGAGCTGGTCATCAACGACGGCTTCTCCCGTTCCCGCCGCGACCTCATGTTCCGGATGGGCCAGGCCGACCTGATCCTGGCCGCCAGCAAGACACCGGAGCGCGAGGAATATGCGCGCTTCAGTCTTCCCTACCGGTCCGAGGTGGTGCGCCTGTTCGCCTTGCAGGAACGGCGCGGCCACTACGGCGGCGTGATGAGTTTCGATGACCTGCGCCGCATGGGAGAGCACATCCTCGTACCCGACGGCGGCTGGTATGGCCCGCAGTTCGCCGCCGCGCAGCCGGCGCTGCAGGCCAATGGCCAGCTGGTCACGTTCAAGACCTTCGACCAGGGCTTGCGCATGCTGGACGCCGGACGCGCCGGCCTCATCATGGGCGACGCGCTCGGCATGCGCAAAGCCGCCGAGCGCGCCGGCGTGCAGATCGCGCCGCTGGACTTCATCGTCCTGCGCGCGCCGGTGCACCTGATGGTCAATCGCACGACCACGAGCGAACAGGACCTCCAGCGCATCAATGCCGCAATCGGTCAGCTCGAGGCGAACGGCGCACTCAAGGCCATCCGCCACCGCTACTGCGACTCTTGCGATCCTTGAACCGGATGCCGCTCAGAAGAAGCCGAGCTTTTCTTCCGCATAGCTGACCAACAGGTTCTTCGTCTGCTGGTAATGGTCCAGCATCACGCGGTGGGTCTCGCGGCCGATGCCGGATTCCTTGTAGCCGCCGAAGGCTGCATGGGCCGGATAGGCGTGGTAGCAGTTGGTCCATACGCGGCCGGCCTGGATCGAGCGCCCCATGCGGTAAGCCAGGTTCGCGTTGCGGGTCCATACGCCCGCGCCCAGGCCGTACACGGTGTCGTTGGCGATGGCGAGGGCGTCGGCTTCGTCCTTGAAGGTGGTCACGGCCAGCACCGGCCCGAAGATCTCTTCCTGGAAGATGCGCATCTTGTTGTGGCCCTTGAACAGGGTCGGCTGGATGTAGTAGCCCTCAGACAGCTCGCCGGCGAGGTGAGCGCGGTCGCCACCGGTCAGGCACTGCGCGCCTTCCTGCTTGCCCAGGTCGAGGTAGGACATGATCTTGTTCATCTGGTCGGTCGAGGCCTGCGCACCCATCATCGACGTGGTGTCGAGCGGGCTGCCCTGCTTGATCGCCTTGACGCGGGGAATCACACGCTCCATGAAGCGGTCGTAGATCGATTCCTGGATCAGCGCGCGCGACGGGCAGGTGCAGACTTCGCCCTGGTTGAACGCGAAGAGCACCATGCCTTCGACCGCCTTGTCGAACAGTTCGTCGTCGGCGCTGGCGATGTCTTCGAAGAAGATGTTGGGCGACTTGCCGCCGAGTTCCAGCGTGGCGGGGATCAGGTTCTGCGCAGCAGCCTGGGCGATGACGCGGCCGGTGGCGGTCGAGCCGGTGAAGGCAATCTTGGCGATGCGCTTGCTGGTCGCGAGCGGCATGCCGGCTTCACGACCGAAGCCATTTACGATGTTCAGCACGCCCGGGGGCAGCAGGTCGGCGATCAGTTCGACCAGCACCATGATCGAGACCGGGGTCGACTCGGCGGGCTTCAGCACGACGCAGTTGCCGGCGCCGATCGCCGGGGCGAGCTTCCATGCGGCCATCAGGATGGGGAAGTTCCACGGGATGATCTGGCCGACC
>DASRUW010000573.1:0-4216 GCA_035655255.1 Telluria sp.
AGGCCGGCCGGGTCGGGCAGACCGGCCATGCGCGCGACCAGCGCGCGGTCGTCCTCGTTGGCGGGCAGGGTGTGGGTCTGGGCGTCGTCCAGGTACTGCAGGCGGTGTTCCAGGTTGCGCAGAAAGGTGTAGGAGTCGAGCAGGCCCTGCACGGTCTCCGGCGTCATCAGCTGCCGCTCCGCCACCGTGCGCAGGGTGGCGCGGGTGGAGCGCTCGCGCAGGGCGGCGTCGCGGCCGCCGCGGATCAGCTGGAACACCTGGGCGATGAACTCGATCTCGCGGATGCCGCCGCGTCCCAGCTTGACGTTGTGGCTGCGCTCGGGGTGGAGCCGCTCCTGCCGGTTGACCTCGGCGCGGATCTGGGCATGCATGCTGCGGATGGCGTCGATCACGCCGAAGTCCAGGTAGCGCCGGAACACGAAGGGCCGCACGATGGCGTCGAGCGCGGCGATGTCCTCGGCCTGGCCGGTGACGGCGCGCGCCTTGACCCAGGCGTAGCGCTCCCACTCGCGCCCCTGCACCATCAGGTATTCCTCCACCATGGCCAGGCTGGCGGCGAGGGGGCCGGAGGCGCCGTTCGGGCGCAGCGCCATGTCGACCCGGAACACGAAGCCGTCCTCGGCCACCTCGGACAGGGCGGCGATCAGCTTCTTGCCGAGGCGGATGAAGAATTCGTGGTTGGACAGGCCGCGCTGGCCGGCCGCCGCCGCGGTCTCGCCGTCCTCCGGGTAGACGAAGATGAGGTCGATATCGGACGAGACATTCAGCTCGCCCCCGCCGTGCTTGCCCATGGCCAGCACCAGCATGTCCTGGCGCCGGCCGCTGTCGGCCGCCAGCGGTTCGCCGTGCAGTTCCACCAGTTCCGCGTACAGCTTGGCATAGGCCGTGCGCACGGCGAAGTCGGCGAAACGGGTCATGGCGGCCACGACTTCGGCCAGGTCGGCCTGGCCGCCCAGGTCGCGCCGCACGATCGCGCAGACCAGGAAGTTGCGCAGGCGGCGCAGGGCGCGCGGCCAGGGCAGGCCGGCGCCGGTGGTCAGCTCGGCCAGCAGGGCCTCGAGGTCGAGTCCGTCCGCGGGAACGGCGGCCAGCGCATCGAGACGGGCGGGACGGGCGGGATCGGCGGCAAGCCAGCGTTGGACGTAGCGCGACAGGCAGGGAACGGACATGAGGTCGGCAGGGCAGTTGGACGGCATCGTGCGCCCACTTTCACATGTTTGAGTTGCCCTGTCCACCCAGGGTGTAAGAAAGGGTTAACGTGCGCCATGGAAAGGTTGGCCTTGCTGTAAAATGGGCGCCGTCCTGCACGGGTCAGGCTTAACCCACGGAGCACCGCGATTCAGCAACCGATGCACAACCCGTCTGCCGGCGACGGCGCCGAGCACCTGCCTCTGAAAGAGCGCTGGCGGCGTCTGCGTGCGGCCTACCGGATGGCCAACCTGGCCAGCCATCACCTGCTCGGCTTCGCCATCAAGGCGGTGGTGCTGGCCTACCTGCTGTTCGGCGCGCTGATCCTGTTCCTGCGCTACGCCATCCTGCCCAACATCGACGTGTACAAGGGCGACATCGAGCGCCTGGCCAGCCGCGCGGTGGGCAACCCCGTCACCATCACCCGCATCTACGCGTCCTGGCGCGGCGTGCATCCGAGCCTGTTCCTGGGCGACGTGCTGGTCAAGGACAAGCAGGGCCGGCCCGCGCTGTCGCTGCCGTCCGTCGCGGCCACCCTGTCGTGGTGGAGCCTGCCGGCGCTGGAGCCGCGCTTCGATTCGGTCGAGATCATCCGGCCCGACCTGGCCGTGCGCCGCGGCGCCGACGGCGCCTTCTACGTGGCCGGCATCCGCATCGAGCCCGGCACCGGCGGCCAGGGCAAGGGCGGCGACTGGGTGCTCAAGCAGCGCGCCATCGTGATCCGCGAAGGCCGCGTGCACTGGACCGACGAGCAGCGCGGCGCGCCCACGCTGGACCTCGACAACGTGACGATGGCCTTGCGCAACGTGTGGAACCACCACGAGTTCGCCCTGCGCGCCACCCCGCCGGCCGCCCTGGCGCGGCCGCTGGACGTGCGCGCCAACTTCGCCCATCCGCGCTTCGCCGCGCGCATCTCGGACGTGACGCGCTGGAAGGGCGAGCTGTACGCGGATCTGCGCGACACCGACCTGGCGGCCTGGAAGCCGTATCTCGATTACCCCTTCGCCCTCAAGCAGGGCTTCGGCTCGGTGCGCACCTGGATCGCGCTCGACCACGCGCGCCTGGCCGGCTTCACGGCCGACGTCGGCCTGGCCGGCGTGTCCGCCCAGCTGGGTCAGGACCTGCCGCCGCTCGACCTGGTGCGCATGCAGGGCCGGATCTCGGCGCGCGAGGAGATCGCCCCCGCGGACGACGAGGCCGAGGGCAAGCCCACCTTCGGCGCGCTGGGCCACACGGTCACGCTGGAGAACCTGGCGGTGCAGGACGCCGACGGCACCGTGCTGCCGCCGATGTCGATGTCCGAGACCTGGCGCCCGGCCAAGGGCAAGACGCCGGAGAGCACGCGCTTCACGGCGCGCATGCTGGACCTGGCCACCATCGCCCGCCTGGCCGAGCAGCTGCCGCTGTCGGCCCAGCAGCGCCAGATGCTGGACGACTTCGCCCCGCGCGGGCGCCTGGTCGACTTCAGCGCCGAATGGAGCGGCCGCTACCCGCAGGTGGCCTCCTACCGCGTCAAGGGGCAGGTGGCGGGGCTGTCGGTCAAGGCCCAGCCCGCGCGGCCCGGCCAGGCCGCCACCGCGTCCACGCCGGCGCTCGCGCCCGCGCCGGCCATCCCCGGCGTCGACAACCTGACCGGCAGCGTCGACGCCACCGACCGCGGCGGCAGCATCATGCTCGACTCCAGCGCCATCGTGCTGCAGCTGCCCGGCTATTTCGGCGAGCCCGCCATGCCGTTCGACCGCCTGCGCCTGGCGGCCCACTGGTCGTTCGAGAAGAACCAGCAGTTCCTGTTCCAGGTCGACGCGATGGACTTCACCCAGGGCGGCTTCACGGGCGCGCTCAAGGGCAAGCACCAGATGCCGCTGGCGGCCGGCCAGGGCCTGGGCACGGCCGACTTCGAACTGCGCCTGGACGGCTTCCGGATCAACCGCGTCGGCGCCTTCCTGCCGCTACAGACGCCCGCGCACCTGCGCGCCTGGCTCACGCAGGCGCTGGAGGACGGCGTGCTGCGCGACGGCGTGGTGCGCGTGCGCGGCGAGCTGGCCCATTTCCCGTTCCGGGCCGGCACGCCCGACGCGGCCAAGGGCGAGTTCCGCGCCGACGGCAAGATCGAGAACGGACGCCTGAACTACGTGCCCGACGAGACCGGCCGCGACGGCAAGGGGCCGCTGTGGCCGCAGGCGGACAAGATCAACGGCAGCATCGTGTTCGACCGCGCGCGCATGGAAATCCGCGGCGACACGGCGCGCACCCTGGGCGTGGGCCTGTCTAAGGTGAAGGCCGTGGTGCCGGACCTGCTGGCCGACGACCTCATGCTCGACATCGACGGCAACGCCGCCGGACCGCTCAACGAGTACCTGAAATACGTCGCCGCCAGCCCCGTGCTGGAATGGATCGGCAATTTCACCGAGGACGCGCGCGCGGGCGGCAATGCGCGCCTGGGCCTCAAGCTGCACATTCCGCTCGGCCATCCGCACGACACCAAGGTGGCCGGCGCGCTCCAGCTGCTGAACGACGAGGTGGTGCTGTTCCCCGAGCTGCCCGCCGTGCAGGCGGCGGTCGGGCGCATCGAATTCACGGAGCGCGGCGTCAACCTCGCCGGCGTGGGCGGCAACTTCCTCGGCGGCCCCTTGAGCGTGACGGGCGGCTCGCAGCGCGACGGCAGCATCCTCGTCAAGCTGGCCGGCAGCGCCACGGCGGACGGCTTGCGCCGTGCCTACGCCGCGCCGGTGATGCAGCGTCTGGCGGGCCACTTCAGCGGCGGTACGCGCTTCACCGGCCAGGTGCTGGTGCGCGACCATGCGGCCCAGGTGACGGTGGACTCGAGCATGAGCGGGGTCGGCATGGATTTCCCGGTCCCGCTGCGCAAGGCGGCCGGCGACGCGCTGCCCGTGCACTTTTCCCTGACCACGCTGCCTTCGACCGACCCCAACGTGTCCCGCGACGAGCTGCGCCTGTCGGTGGGCTCGACCATGAACGCGCGCTACCTGCGCAGCAAGACGGGCAAGGGGCCGTGGACGGTGGTGCG
>DASRUW010000574.1:0-3275 GCA_035655255.1 Telluria sp.
ACCGCTGGCGCGCTGCGCAACATCTTCATCACCAACATCGGCCGCAACTCGCAGGAGGACGCGTCCAGCTACCAGTTCGGCTTCCACTACATCACCGGCCCGGGCCGCGTGATGGCCTCGGTGGCGCACCAGAACGACCGCAGCGCCAACAACAGCGACGCCACCCAGTACGCGATCGGCTACGACTACAACCTGTCCAAGCGCACCGACATCTACGCGGTCGGCGCCTGGATCCGCAATTCGAACGACGCCCAGTACATCCCGGGCACGGCCGGCTCGCCGGGCGGTTTCTCGAAAGTGCCGGGCACGAACACGCGCGGCTACAACATCGGCATCCGCCACCGCTTCTGAAGCGGCCCGCAGTGCCTGCGAAAAGACGGCCGCGCGCCGTCTTTTTTATTGCCGCCTGATTAGCGCAATCGGCTAGAATGGCGGCTGATTTTCCTCCTTGACCCGCCGATGAACGCCGCCCTCGATTCCGATTCCGTCGCCCAGTACCTCGCCGACCACCCGCAATTCTTCGAAGAGCACGCCGGCCTGCTGGGCCAGGTCAAGCTCAGCAGCCCGCTGACGGGCAAGGCGGTGTCGCTCCAGGAACGCCAGATGGAAGTCATGCGCGACAAGTACCGCATGCTGGAACTGCGCATGGCCGAGCTGATCCGCCTGGCGCAGGAGAACGCCACCATCGCCAACAAGTTCCACGCCTGGACCCAGGCCCTGCTGCGCGCGCGCGATCCGGCCAGCCTGCCGCGCACCGTGGCCGACAGCCTGCGCGAGATCTTCCAGGTGCCGCAGGTGACCCTGCGCCTGTGGGACGTGAGCGCGGCGTATGCGGGCGACTGGTTCACGGCCGGCGTGTCGGACGACGCGCGCCTGTTCGCCGCCAGCCTGCGCGCCCCCTACTGCGGCAGCAACAACGACTTCGAGGCCGTGCGCTGGCTGGACGACGCCGCCGGCGTGCAGTCGACCGCCATCCTGCCGCTGCGCGCGGACGACTCCGCGTTCGGCCTGCTGATCCTCGGTTCCACCGACCCGTCCCGCTTCACTTCGGCGATGGCGACCGACTTCCTGGTCCACATCGGCGAGACGGCCGGCGCGGCCCTCGCCGCCTTGCGCGCCTGACCATGGACACCAAGCAGGACTGGGTCGAACGCTACCTGGTCCTGCTGCGCACCCAGCGCAAGCTCTCGCCCCACACCACCGCCGCCTACGGGCGCGACCTGGCCGAACTGGCCGCGGCCACCGGCACCGGCGCCGACTGGTCCGCCGTCACCCACGTCGACATCCGCCGCCTGGCCGCCACCCTGCACGGGCGCGGGCTGGAACCGCGCTCGATCGCGCGCAAGCTGTCGAGCTGGCGCGGCTTTTTCGAGTGGCTCGCGCGCCAGGTCGAACTGAAGGAGAACCCGGTCGACGGCGTGCGCGCGCCCAAGCGCGCCAAGTCCCTGCCCAAGGCCTTGTCGGTGGACGACGCGGTGCACCTGGTGGCCCCGCCCGCGCATCCCACGGCCGGACCGGACCCGGCCGAGCTGTGCGACCGCGCCATGTTCGAGCTGCTCTATTCCAGCGGCCTGCGGGTGTCCGAGCTGGCCGGCCTGGACCTCGCCTACAGCAAGGAGGCGGCCGGCTGGATCGACCGCGCGGCCCGGGAAGTGGTCGTCACCGGCAAGGGCAGCAAGATGCGCCGCGTGCCCGTCGGCGCGCACGCCCTGGCCGCGCTGGACGCCTGGCTGGCGGTGCGCCCCGCCCCGCGCGACGGCAGCGCCGCGCTGTTCCTGTCGGCGCGCGCCACGCGGGTGTCGGCGCGGGTGGTGCAGCTGCGCCTGAAGGCCCATGCGCGCCGCGCCGGCACCGCGGTCGACGTGCACCCGCACGTGCTGCGCCACTCGTTCGCCTCGCACCTGCTGCAGTCCTCCGGCGACCTGCGCGCGGTGCAGGAGATGCTGGGCCACGCCAGCATCGCCTCGACCCAGGTCTACACCAAGCTCGATTTCCAGCACCTGGCCCAGGTCTACGACCAGGCCCACCCGCGCGCCCGGCGCAAGACCTGACCTGGATCAAACGCGCGCGCGCGGTTTGGTAGGCTTCGGCGAAATCCGGCATAATCCCCCGATTGCACCTGCTCCGGCACACCATGGCACTCATACCCAGCACCATCCTCACCGGCTTCCTCGGCGCCGGCAAGACCACGCTCCTGAACCGCATCCTGCGCGAGCACCACGGCCTGCGCATCGCCGTCATCGAGAACGAATTCGGCCAGGAGAACATCGACAACGAGATCCTGGTCCAGGAATCGAGCGAGCAGATCGTCGAGATGAACAACGGCTGCATCTGCTGCACCGTGCGCGGCGATCTGATCGAAGCGCTCACCGGCCTGGCGCGCCGCCGCGACGCCGGCGAGATCGCCTTCGACCGCGTAGTGATCGAAACGACCGGGCTGGCCAATCCGGGCCCGGTGGCCCAGACCTTCTTCGTGGACGAGGAAGTGGGCGCCCACTACCTGCTCGACGCGGTGGTCACCGTGGTCGACGCCGTGCACGCCATGCAGCAGCTGGACGAGCACGAGGAAGCCCAGCGCCAGGTCGGCTTCGCGGACAAGATCCTGCTGTCCAAGACCGACCTCGTGAGCCCTGACCAGCTGGAGGAGCTGACCGCGCGCCTCAAGCGCATCAACCCGCGCGCCGCCTTCGTCAAGTCGGACTTTGGCCAGGTGGCGCTGTCCGAGGTCCTGGACATCAAGGGCTTCAACCTGAACGACAAGCTGGAGCTGGACCCGGACTTCCTCACCACCGAGGAAGAGCACGAGCACGGCCACGAACACGGCCACCATGAGCACGTGCACACCGAGCACTGCGACCACAGCCACGACCACCACCATCCGTCCCACTCGGACGACATCGCCGCCTTCGTCTTCAAGAGCAGCCGCCCGTTCGATCCGGAGCGCCTGGACGAGTTCCTCGGGGGCCTGATCCAGGTGTTCGGCCCGCGCATGCTGCGCTACAAGGGCGTGCTGCTGATGCAGGGCGCCGACCGCAAGGTCGTGTTCCAGGGCGTGCACCAGATGATGGGCAGCGACCTGGGCGCAAAATGGGGCGAAAACGAAGAACGCGGCAGCAAAATGGTATTTATTGGTAAAAATTTGCCGAAGGACGTCTTTATTCGCGGTTTGGAACAATGTTTGGTATAAACTATCGCGGTTTTGTGATGCACGGGGTCCTCACCGTCTGTGTCTAAGTCGGTCGGCCGTCCGGCGTCGCATGTCTACCTCGACGGGA
>DASRUW010000575.1:0-10829 GCA_035655255.1 Telluria sp.
GGCGGTCCTCCGCTAGACGACATTTCAACGATCAAAGGAAAGGAATACGGCATGGCTCTCGTCTCGCTTCGTCAAGTTCTCGATCACGCCGCCGAACATGGCTACGGCGTGCCCGCTTTTAACGTCAACAACCTGGAGCAGGTGCAGGCCATCATGCAGGCCGCCCAGGCGACCGACAGTCCGGTCATCCTGCAGGCATCGGCGGGAGCGCGCACGTATGCCGGCGAGGCCTACCTGCGCCACCTCGTGCTGGCCGCGATCGAGACCCATCCGGACATTCCGGTGGTGCTGCACCAGGACCACGGCGCCACGCCGGCCGTGTGCCAGCAGTCGATCCGCTCGGGCTTTTCCAGCGTGATGATGGACGGTTCCCTGCTGGCCGACGCCAAGACCCCGTCCACCTATGCCTACAACGTGGAGGTGACGCGCCGCGTGTGCGACATGGCCCACGCCGTGGGCGTGTCGGTGGAAGGGGAGCTGGGCTGCCTCGGTTCGCTCGAGACGGGCGACGCCGGCGAGGAGGATGGCGTCGGCGCGGCCGGCAAGCTCAGTCACGAACAGATGCTGACCGATCCGGAGCAGGCGCGCGACTTCGTGGCCCGCACCGGCGTGGACGCGCTGGCCATCGCCATCGGCACCAGCCACGGCGCCTACAAGTTCACCCGGCCGCCGACCGGGGAGATCCTGGCGATCGACCGCATCGACGCGATCCATGCCGCGGTGCCGGACACCCATCTCGTCATGCACGGCAGCTCCAGCGTGCCGCAGGAGTGGCTCGACATCATCCGCCTGCACGGCGGCGAGATCCGGCCGACCTACGGCGTGCCGGTGGAGGAGATCGTGCGCGGCATCCGCAGCGGCGTACGCAAGGTCAACATCGACACCGACATCCGGCTGTCGATGATGGGGGCCATGCGCCAGCTGCTGGCCGTGCAGCCGGCGGAATTCGACCCGCGCAAGGCGCTGGCGGCCGCGCGCAAGGCGGCCGCCGGCATCTGCACGGCCCGGTTCGAGGCCTTCGGCTGCGCCGGCCAGGCGAGCCGCATCAAGCCGGTGCCGCTGGAAGCGATGGCCGCGCG
This sequence comes from Telluria sp., assembly GCA_035655255.1. Lineage (GTDB taxonomy): Bacteria > Pseudomonadota > Gammaproteobacteria > Burkholderiales > Burkholderiaceae_D > Telluria. The sequence continues at coordinate 1,080 of DASRUW010000575.1, forward strand.
CTACGAAACGCGGCCGCTGGCGGCCTAGCGGTACTTGGCGCCGAAGTAGTCGAAGCGGGCGGCATCGAGGTCCAGCGGCGTCTTGCCGCTGGCGTCGCCGTTCAGCTTGCCGCCGAGGGAGCGGATCACGCCCGTGGCCGCGTTCAGGCCCGCCTGCAGCGCCCCTTCCACCCAGCCGGACGTCCACGCGATGCAGTCGCCGCCCAGGTAGACGCCGGTGTCCAGGTCCTCGTGCCCCGCCTTCTGGAAGTCGTAGAACATGGCTTGCACGTACGGGTCCTGGCCCGGTTCGCTGAGCTTGAAGCCGCCGTTGTAGTGCGGGTTCGACTGCCACTCCACGAACAGGATCGACGTCTCCGGGTCGCCGTACGGCACCAGGTGGTCGGCCCACTCGGACACGCGCGGATCGATCTGCTTGAGGATCGTCAGGAGCGACTGGTACAGCACCTTCTTGTCCACCGAGCCGCCCGGCTGCGACACGCCCAGGGCCTGCTGCTTGACCGCGTCGTCGTCCCAGGTGTAGCTGAGGAAGCATACCGCCGTGTCCGGAGCGCCGTAGTCGAGGGTGTACACCTGGTGCAAGGCGTCGTCCGACAACAGGCAGCGCACCGCCGGATCAGCCGGATCGGCCGGGTCCCAGAAGCGCTTGATGCGCGCGGCGATCTTGATCGACGAGACCACGTGGGTGCGGCGCACGGCGCGCGCCACCGCGGGCGCCACCAGGTTCGAGGTGGTCAGGTTGGTGGTCATCTCCATGGCGCGGGTGGTGGTGGCCATCACGACGCGGTCGAACGGTCCGAAGCTGGCCGAACCGGAATGCAGGGTGAAGCCCCGCTGGCGGTCGCCGTCGACCACCTGGATCGGGGTCTGGTAGTGAAACGCGCAGTCGTGGTGCACCGCCTTGGCGAAGGCTTCCGGCAGCGAGCGGATCCCCGCGCGCAGGAATTTCTGGGCCGATTCCAGGCCGTTGGGCAGCAGGCGGAAGATGTCGGTGAAGCCGATCGGATAAAGCGGCCCGAAGCCGCCGCTGCCGATGCCGAGCGCGCCGAAGCGGTCGAAGTCGTCGAAGGTCCAGGCCGTGCCGCCCGGGATGTCGTAGCCGCTGGCGCCGGTGAACAGGTCGTACAGGAAGCTGTAGAAGCTGACCTGGCCGTAGGCGCTGATGTATTCCTGCCAGTATTCGGTGGCCAGGTCGACCTGGTGGGTGAGCAGGCAGCGGGTGATCGTCTGCGGGCTCTGGAACACCGTGACGGTCTTGCCGCCGACGGTCTTGGTGATGCCTTGTTCGTTGAAGGCGAGCCAGCCGTCATACACCGTCTGGAAGCCTGGCGGGGCATGCCCTTCGCTGGCCAGCCAGGTGCTTACCTGCGAGCCGTAGCAGACGAAGGTCTTGACCACGCCCGGATCGGGGAAGTCGGGCAGGCCGCCGATGCCCTCCTTGCCCACCAGCCCGAACTTCTGCAGATAGAAGCTGAGCGTGAATTCCGAAGGCGGAAAGCGCATCGCGCCCAGTTCCGCGAGGTCGGGATTGTTGTTGGTGAAGGGGACCGACGCGCAGCGCCCGCCCGGCACCGCGTCCGCCTCGAACACGGTGACCTTGCAGCCCGCCTGGGCCAGCTCGTAGGCAGTGCACAGGCCGGAGGCGCCGGCGCCGATCACGGCCACCGTCGGGGCGCCGGTCACCTGGCCCAGCGGCTGGCGCGCGTGCGCGAGGTGGGCCAGCCAGCCGTCGTAGGCGAAGTCCGGCGTGTCGACGTACGGATGGCTGGGCGTGGCGGTGTGGCGGATGCGGGCGATGACGGACATGGAAATCCCCTTCGTTGGGTGGAAAGTCAGGGAAATCTAGCACGAGAGCAATTAATGCTGAAAGAAAAAATTGCTCTAACCGCAAATAATGTGTCCTGCGCCTATGTGGGATTGTTGCATTTGAAATTTCCGGTTAGCATGCGGTTTCAATGTAGTACATCATGGCGTGTGGTCCTTCTTTCTGGTAGGTGGATGCCCGATGCAGATTCCCGGCTACGCAACGACACACGAGCTGTATCGCGGCCCGCACTGCCATCTGCTGCGCGCCACCGACCTCGCCACCGGGCAGACGGTCTTGCTCAAGGTGGCCGCCGAGGCCGGAGTGGCGCACGCCAGGCGCCTGCGCCAGCAGGCCGACATCCTGCTGCGCCTGGGCGCGGCCGGCCTGGCGCCGCTGGCCGAATTCGACTTCCACGGCCGCCGCGCCCTCGTGTGCGCGGACTTTCCGGGCCTTCCGCTGCGCGACTTCCTGGACCGCCAGGACTGCAGCCTCGCGCAGTTCTTCGGGCTCGCCGAGTCGCTGGCCGCGGCGCTGGGCGCCATTCACCGCCTCGACCTGGTCCATTGCGACCTGCATCCGGGCCTGATCCTGGTCGATCCCGCGAGCGGGAAGGTGCGCGTGGCCGACTTCAGCCAGGCCACCCCGTTCGCGCGCGCCCACCAGCCGGTGGTGTCGCCGCAGGTGCTGGAAGGCGAGCTGGCCTTCATGTCGCCCGAACAGACCGGCCGCATGAACCGCACGATCGACTACCGCAGCGACCTGTACAGCCTCGGCGTGCTGTACTACCGGATGCTCACCGGGCGCTTGCCGTTCGAAGCCGTCGACGCGATGGCCATGGTCCATTGCCACATCGCGCAGGCGCCCGTGGCGCCGGAAAGCCTGCGTCCGCAGGTGCCGGCCGCGCTCGGGCAGATCGTCCTCAAGCTGCTCGCGAAGACGGCCGAGGAACGCTACCAGAGCGCCTACGGACTGCAGGCCGACCTGGCCGAATGCGCGCGCCAGTGGGCTGCGAACGGGGCCATCTCGGGCTTCGCACCCGGCCGCCATGACGCGGCCAGCCGCTTCCTGGTGCCGGAAAAGCTGTACGGCCGCGAGGCCGCCGTGCGCACGCTGGAGGCGGCCATCGACAGCGCCGACGCCGGCCGCGCGCGCATGGTGCTGGTGCGGGGGCCGTCCGGGATCGGCAAGTCCAACCTGGTCAACGAGATCCACAAGCTCGCGGCCCGGCGCCAGCGGGCCGGTTACTTCGTCACCGGGCGCTGCGACCAGTACCGCGGCAACAAGCCTTACGACGTGCTGATCGGCGCCTTCCAGCAGCTGGTGCGCCAGCTGCTGGGCGAGAGCGCGGACAGCATCGCGGCGTGGCGGCGCGACCTGCTGGCCGCCCTGGGCGGCAACGGCCAGGTGATCATCGAACTGATTCCCGAGGTCCAGTGGATCATCGGTCCCCAGCCGCCGCTCGCCGCGCTCGGGCCGAGCGAGACCCAGAACCGCTTCAACGCCGTGTTCCGTAGTTTCGTGGGCATCTTCGCGCGGCGCGAGCATCCGTTCTGCCTGTTCCTGGACGACCTGCAGTGGGCCGACAGCGCGACCTTGCGCCTGATCCAGACCCTGCTGGCCGACGCGGCGGGCTCGCGCCTGCTCCTGATCGGCGCCTGCCGCGAACAGGAGGGCGGGCTCGGCTCCGGCCTGGAGGGGTTGCTGGCGACCCTGGACCAGGCTGCGGTGCCGGTGGACCAGATCGCCCTCGAGCCGCTGGACCGCGCGCAGATCCGCCTCATGCTGTCCGAAACGCTCAATCGTCCCGAGGAGGAAGTCGAATCCCTCGCCATGCTGGTGCACGCGAAGACCAAGGGACTGCCGTTCGTGATCAACCAGCAGCTGGGGGCGATGTACGCGGCCGGCCTGATCGCCTTCGACGCCGGCGCCGCGCGCTGGGAGTGGGACACCGCGCGCATCGCCCTGGCGCCGATCAGCGACAACGTGGTCGATCTGATGGTCGAGGCGATCCGCCGGCGCGGGGCCGGCGACCAGCACCTGCTGAAGGTCGCCGCCGCGCTGGGCAATCGCTTCGATCTCGCTTCCGTGGCCCTGGTGGCGGGCGGCGACGCCGCCGCCACGGCCGACCAGCTGCTGCGCGCCCAGCAGGATGGCCTGATCGTGCGCATCGGCGACAGCCTGGAGTCGCACGGACAGTCCGGCCGCAATGCGATCTACGAGTTCCAGCATCCGCGCATCCAGCAGGCGGCGTATTCGCTGGTGGAAGCGGCCGAGAAGGCCAATCTGCATTGCCGGGTGGGGCGCCTGCTGCTGTCGTCGATGCGGCAGGCCGGCGGCGACGACGGCATCTTCGCCGTGGTCGACCACCTGAACGCGGCGCTGGCCCTGTTCGAGACCAGCGAAGACCGGCTCGAACTGGCGGCCCTGAACCTGCGCGCCGGCCGCAAGGCCGCCGGTTCGATCGCCTACGACACGGCGGCGGCCTATCTCGGGATCGGGCTGGCGTGCCTGGATGCGCAAACGCGGGCCTGCGCCGAGCACTATGGGCTGGTGTTCGAGCTCGAGCTGCTGCATGCCACGGCCCTGGCCAACACCGGTCAGGCGCAGCGCGCCCACGTCCTGTTTGAGCGTGCCTTCGAGCTGGCGCGCGACGCCTACGACAAGGCCACGGTCTGCGAGCAGCACAGCATCGCCCTGCAGAATTCGGGCGACACCGCCCAGGCGCTCAAGGTGATCCGCCGCGGCCTGGCGCTGTTCGGCATCGCGTTCCCGGACCAGGCGGAACAGGTCGCTGCCGAGACCGCGGCCGCGTTCGACGCGCTGGCGCGCGCGGAGACCATCCTGCGCTTCCACGCTTTGGAGGCGGCGGGCCGCGAGGACTGCCTGATCGGCCGCTTGTACGACCGCTGCATCATCGCCACCTATTTCACCTGTCCGCAGCAACTCGGGCTGGTCATCAGCCGCAATGTGGGACACGTGCTGGAGCGTGGGCTGACGCCCGAGGCCGGGGCGGCCCTGTCTTGGTTCGCCATGCTGCTCGGGATGAGCGGGATGCGGGCCCAGTCCTTCTCCTACGCGGAACTGGCGCTGGACGTCGCGGCGCGCTTCGACGATCCCTATTTCGAGGGCAAGGCGCGCCTGCTCGCCCATGCCCAGGCCCTGTGCTGGAAGCACCCGTTCGAGCGCAACGAAGCGGAGCTGGAAGCGGCGTTCCGGCTGTGCCACGATACGGGCGACCTGCAATACGCCAGCTACGCCAGCCTGTCGGCCTACATCGCCAGCCTGGCGCAGGGGCGCGATTACCAGCGGGTCCTGCGCAACTGCCGGCACTGGCACGACTACTGCGAAAAATACGTGCCGCTCGAACTGGGCCAGGCGCGCATCCGCCTGCAGGCCCACCAGCGCCTGATGGGCCTGGAGCCGATCGCCTGCGACGCTGAGCAGGTGATCGAGGCCTACGCGGCGGACCAGAACTGGACCGACGTGAGCGAATCGCTGGTGGAACTGGCGCGTTGCGCCGCCCTGTTCGGCCAATACGAGCAGGGCCTGGCCTATTGCCGCCGCGCGTTGCCGTTGCTGGAGCAGGGCGCGGCCGGCAATCTGCTGCTGCTGCAGATGTTCCACGTGGCCGGCGCCGTGTGCTGCGCGCGCCTGCACCGGGTCAGCCCGGGGCCCGCCCTGGCGGCGGAGGCGGAAGCGCACCTGGGGCACTTGCGCGCCGCCGCCGCGCTCAGTCCGGCGAATTTCTCGGCCCACGCTGCGCTGGCCGAAGCGGAGTGGGACCTTGCCGGCGGCCGGCGCGACGCTGCCGCGGCGGGCTACCAGCGCGCCATGCGCGAGGCGCGCCAGCACGGCTACGTGTTGCACGAGGCTTGGGCCTGCGAGCTGTTCGCGGGCATGCTGAACGAGGAAGGCAGCAGGCTGGCCGGCGCCTGCGTGGAGGAGGCCGAACGCCTGTACGCGGAATGCGGGGCCGAAGGCAAGGCCGGTGCGCTCCGCGCGCGCCGCGGCGCGGCGCCGCGCGCGGCCGAGCTGCACGGGTTCGACCTGGCGACCATCGTCAAGGCGGCGCAGGCGATCTCCGGCGAAATCGAGCCGCACCGCCTGATCGAGCGCAGCATGCAGCTCATGCTCGAAAACGCGGGCGCGCAGCATGGCATGCTGTTGCTGTGCCGCGAGCATGAGCTGATCCTGCACGCCCTGGCCCATGACGGCAAGGTGATCGTGCTGGAGCGGATCACCGCGGCCTGCGACACCGACATCAACTGGACGGTCGTCAATTTCGTCGCGCGCAGCGGCGAGCGCGTGGTCCTGGACAATGCCGCCGCCGACGGGGCCTTTGCCCATGACCCCTGGATGCTCGCACACCGCTCGCGTTCCGTGTTGTGCGCGCCATTGCTGAATCAGGGCCAGGTCACGGGCATCCTGTATCTGGAAAATCGGCTCGCGGCCGGGGCGTTTTCGCCCGGCCGGCTGGCGGTGCTGGAAGTGCTGGCCTCACAGGCGGCGATCTCGCTGCGCAATGCGATGCTGTACGCCGACCTGCGGCGCGAGCAGAAGCGCATCCGCGAGCTGAACGAGACCCTGGAGCGGCGCGTCGCGACCCGCACGGAGGAGGCCGACCGCGCGCGCCGCCGCCTGGTGGACATGACCGAGGCGCTGCCGCTGACCGTGTTCCAGGTGCGCGAACGGGACGGAGAGCATATCTACACCTTCGTCAGCGAGAACGCCTCCGAGGTGCTGGGCGTGGAGGCCCGCGAGATCATGGCCAACCCCGGCGCGCGCTGGCGCACCGTGCTGCCCGAGGACCGTGTCCAGTGCGAGCCGATCCAGCAGCGCGCCCTGCAGGACAAAGTGGCCTGCGAATTCCACCAGCGGGTGCAGTTCGGTGGGCGCACGCGCTGGATCCATTCGCACGCGGTGGCTCCGCAACGGATCGACGACGGCTGGGTGTGGAACGGCTTCTGGATCGACGAGACCGACGCCCGCATGCAGGAGGAGGAATTGCGCGTGGCGAAGGAGCAGGCGGAGGCCGCCACCCGCGCCAAGTCGATGTTCCTGGCCAATATGAGTCACGAGATTCGCACGCCGATGAACGCCATCATCGGCCTGTCGCACCTGGCCTTGCGTACCAGCCTAGATGTCCAGCAGCGCGACTACGTGAGCAAGATCGGCAATGCCGGCACCTCCCTGCTCGGCATCGTCAACGACATCCTGGACTTCTCCAAGATCGAGGCGGGCCAGATGCAGCTCGGTTCCGCCGACTTCCACCTGGAGCGGGTGCGTGACGACCTGCTGGCGGTGACGAGCGCCCAGATCGAAAGCAAGGGCCTGCAGCTGCGCTTCCGGATCGAGCCGAGCGTCCCGCCGGTGCTGGTGGGCGATGCCATGCGGCTCGGGCAGATCCTGCTTAACCTGATCAACAACGCGCTGAAGTTCACCGAGCAGGGCGGCATCGAAGTCGGCGTCGACCTGCTGGAGGCGGTGGGCGAACAGGTCAAGCTCAAGTTCGCCGTGCAGGACAGCGGCATCGGCATCGGCCAGGCCGAGCGCGAGCGCCTGTTCCAGCCCTTCACCCAGGCCGACCAGTCGACCAGCCGCAAGTATGGCGGCACGGGCCTGGGCCTGACCATCTGCAAGTCGCTGGTCGAGCTGATGGGAGGCAGCATCTGGGTCGACAGCATGGCGGGCGTGGGGAGCACCTTCAATTTCACGGCCTGGTTCGGGCAGGGCGCGGACGCGCCGCGGCCGGCGCAGGCGCCGGCCCGCCAGCGCCGCTTCGACGGCATGCGCGTGCTGCTGGCGGAGGACAATCCGATCAACCAGCAGATCGCCGTCGAGCTGCTGCGCCTGGCCGGCGTCGAGGTCGACCTGGCGGAGGATGGCGGCCGGGCGGTCGACCTGCTGCGGGCCGGGGTGCGCTACGACCTGGTCCTCATGGACGTGCAAATGCCCGGAGTGGACGGCTACCAGGCCACGGCGGCGATCCGGCGCGACCCGGCCCACGCCGGGCTGCCGATCGTCGCCATGACCGCGTTCGCGATGAACGAGGAACGCCAGCGCTGCGCGGATGCGGGCATGAACGATCACATCGCCAAGCCGATCGACCCCGAGCGGCTGTTCGATGTGCTCGAACGCTGGCACGATCCCGCGGCGCCGCGCCGCGCTGCGCCGCCGCGTCCCGCTCCGGATACGCCCGCGCCGGACACGCCCGGCTTCGACCTGGACGGCGCGCTGGCGCGGGTGGGCGGCAACACGGCGATCTACGGCAAGATCCTGGCGCGTTTCGTGCAGGACTACCGTGATGTCGGGGCGCGCCTGGACGGGCTGTATCGGAGCGGCGAGCGGGCGCAGGCCGAGCGGCTCGCCCACACCGTGCGCGGCGCCGCGGCCAACCTGGGCGCGATGCGGATGGCGCTCGCCGCGCAGGCGCTGGAAGAGGCGATCCGTGCCGGCGCGGACGCAGAGGCCTGCCTCCAGGCGTTTGCCGCGGCGGCAGCCGCAACCCTGGCCGAAGCCGATGCCTTGCTGGAGGAGGCGGCCGCCGCCAGCCGGACCTGAGCCGCGCGTTCGCGCCTAGGCCTGGCTCATCCGGTTCAGCTTGTGGTTGTAGGCGCGCTGCATTTCCTCGAACTGGGGCGAGTCGGTGTCGAATTCCGGCGCCGGCCGCCCGTCCTGCTTCTGCTTGCCGTACACGAAGGTCATGGCGGACGGGTAGTCGGCCATCGACTCGGCGTGGAAGGACTGGGCCAGGGTGCCGTACATCTTGAAGAAGTAGCGCGGGTCGAGCGCGCTCGGGCCGCCGCCTTCGCGCCGCGCGTAGTTCTCCATCGTGACGTAGTCGCCGCCGGACTTGGCGATGACGGATGCGTAGTGGTAGGGGAAGGGGTTCTTGATCTCGGCGCCGGTGGAATGGTTCATGACATAGTTGTCGGCGCCGACCTGGCGGTCGTCGCCCGCGGCGGAATTGGAGCGGATCGACAGCATTTCGCCCACTTCCGGATTGGCGTATTCGTTGATGCCGGCCTCGCGCGCGAGGTTCTGGCCGTCAGGCGTACCGATCTCCTGCGCGTACGGGCGGATCGCCGCGGCGCCGTCGTTGTCGAAGGCGTCGCCCACGCTGCGGGACGTGCCGCTTTCCGGGTGCGCGATCGTGTGATCCAGCGCGGCCAGGCGCGCGTTTTCCGCGTCGTGCCGGGTATTCGTCAGCCAGCCCGCGAGCGGATTGGCCAGGGCGCGGAAGAAGTTCCCGATTGGGGCCTGAGCGTACTGCGCCGCCAGGTCGCGCCGCTCCTTCCGTTTCTGGAAGTGGCGCATGATGCGGGTGCCCGCTTCCTCGCTGCGCATCCCGTTCAGATTGGCCGCCCAGCCGCCGGTCTTGAGCTTGACCCTGAGCCAGTTGTCGTTGGGCGTGGTGTTGAGAATGTGCGGACCAGCCTCGTTGCAGCGCTCGGGCACCTGCACTTCGTCGCCCAGTTTTTTCGCCTTGACGTCGATGGGGTAATAGGCCCGCAGCAGCTTGTGCTGGCCGGTCTTGCTGGTGACGGGCAGGGTGAGCGAGCCGTTCACGCCCAGGCGGATCGGCGAATTCAGCGATTTGAGCACCTTGTTGCTGGCCTGCTGGATGGCGGGCGTGCCGTAGAAGATCTTGGCCTCGCGGCCCGGCGCCGCCTCGATGGCCAGCTCGCCCGTGTCGGCCACGCGGATAGTGCTCTTTTTCCGGCCGCGCAGGTTGGCCTTGCCCGGTTCGGTGGACATGTAGGTCTTGCCGGCCGGCGTGTCGCGCTCTTCCTGGGCCAGAAACAGTCCCTCGGCATCGTCCTGCATGTGATAGCGCTGGACCGGCGCGTTGCCGCTGGCGCCAATTTGCTTGAGCGGCCCGCCATCTCCGCCCTTCATCTGCATGGCCTTCGCACCCATCGCGTCCGCCTCGCGTTCGAGGT
>DASRUW010000576.1:0-3196 GCA_035655255.1 Telluria sp.
AACAAAATCCTAAGTCTGCGCGCTACGGGCGAGGTAGGCGCGTACCTTGCCCTCGTCCAGGAAGTAGTGGCACAGCTCCGGCGCGTCCGGGTCCCCGAACAGCACCGGCACCAGCTCGTCGAAGCGCTCGACCAGGGCCGGGTCGGCGTCCACGTCGATCACCGCCACCTGGAACGGACGGCCGGGCGGCTCCAGGCGGCGCAGGGCCGCCAGCATGTCCTCGCACAGGTGGCACCAGGAGCGCGAATACAGCGTAAACACACTCACGGGCGCGGCTTGACGATGAGGTAGGAGGTGGCGTCCTCGCGCCGCACCAGCAGGGCCAGGCTCTTCTTCGGGTCGAGCTTGGCCACCAGGGCGTTGAACTGCTTGGCGTCCGTCACCGGCGTGTTGTTCAGTTGCAGGATCAGGTCGCCAGCCTGCAGGCCGGCGCGCGCCGCCGCCCCTTCGGCCGAGTCGACCAGCACGCCGCTGTCGATGCCCAGCTCGCGCTGTTGGGCCGCGGTCAGGTCGGACACGTGCAGGCCGATCGCGTTCGGCACCTGGGCCGGCGAGGGCTTCTTGGGTACCGGCTTGGCGGCGTTCTTCTCGTCCTTCAGCTCGACGATGGTGACGGGCACGTCCAGCGAATTGCCCTTGCGCCAAACGGTGACCACCACCTTGCTGCCGACCGGCGCCGCGCCCACCTGGCGCCGCAGGTCCGAGCCCTTCTCCACCGGCTGGCCGTTGAACTTGAGGATGATGTCGCCGACCTTGATCCCGGCCTTGTCCGCCGGTCCGCCCGCCTCGACCTGGGACACCTCGATTCCGCGCGCCCGGCCCAGGCCGAGCGATTCGGCCACGTCCTTGGACAGCTCGCCCATCACGATGCCGATACGCCCGCGCGTCACCTTGCCGGTCTTGCGCAGCTGGTCGGCCACGCGCATGGCCTCGTCGATGGGAACGGCAAAGGAGATGCCGTTGTAGCCGCCGGACAGGGTGGCGATCTGGGAATTGATGCCGATGACCTCGCCGCGCATGTTGATCAGGGGGCCGCCCGAGTTGCCGGGGTTGACCGCCACGTCGCTCTGGATCAGCGGCAGGTAGTCCCCCGTGTCGCGCGACTTGGCCGAGATGATGCCGGCCGTGACCGTGCTCTCGAGGTTGAAGGGCGAGCCGATCGCGATCACCCACTCCCCGACCCGGATCTTGCTCGAGTCGCCCATGCGCAGGCTGGGCAGGTTCACGCCGTCCACCTTCAGCACGGCCACGTCCGAGCTCTCGTCCGCGCCCAGCACCTTGGCCTTGAATTCGCGCCGGTCGGTCAGGGTGACCAGCACCTCGTCCGCGCCCGCCACCACGTGGGCGTTGGTCAGCACGTAGCCGTCGCCGGAGATGATGAAGCCGGAACCGACGCCGCGCTGGACCTGCTCGTCCTGTGGGCGGGCGCCGCGTCCGCCCTTGGGCACGGCGCCGCGCGGGACCGGCACGCCGAAGAAGCGGCGCAGGAATTCCTGCATCTCCTCGTCGTTGGCGCCCTGCTCCTGCTTGATGTGCTCGGTGGTGCGGATGTTGACCACGGCCGGGCCGACCTTGTCGATCAGGTCGGTAAAATCCGGCAGGCCGGTGACGACGGGCGCCACGACCGGCGCGTCGGCGTGGGCCGCGGGTTGGGTCAGCAGACCGGCGCACGCGAACAGCGCCGCCACGAGGGTGCTACCAGGAGTCAATTTCATAGGAGACGAGAAAGGAAACCGGGCGTCCGGCGATTGCAGTAATGGTAAGCGAAATCCGGAACCTTGTCGCCCGCCCCGCGTCCGCGCACGCGGGGCGGGCCACCCATTGTCTACCAGAGGCCCCCGCCTCCGCGCGGGTGACAGACCGGCAACTCGGGCTGGGCAGGCGCGGGCTCGGCCGCCAGACGCGCGGCGAGCGTGGCGGCGAACTGCGCGGATGGCCCGGGATCCCCCTCGGCGCGCAGCGCGTCGCCGATGCGGTGGTAGATCTCCCAGGCGCGCCGCCCGTCCGGTTCCTGCAAGGCCGCGAGCGCCAGTTCCAGCTCGGCGTCCGGCAGCGCGCCGTCGGCCAGGGCCGAAATGTGTTCGCGGAGTTTCTTGTGCGTGTACATGATGTCCACCAGTAACTTGCCGGGAGCGTGAGGCCGTCAGCGCCGCTTGTCAACCTGAGTGTCGAAGAAGGGACGCAGTTTTTCCGCGATCGCTTCCCGGGCCCGGAAGATGCGGCTGCGCACGGTGCCGAGCGGACAGGCCATCACCTCCGAAATTTCCTCGTAACTCATTCCCTCCAGCTCGCGCAGCACGATGGCAGTGCGCAAGTCCAACGGCAGCGCCGCCACGGCCGCATGCACGGTGCCGGCGATCTGCTTGCTCGCGAACATGGCCTCCGGGGTGGCGATGTCGCTCAACTGTTCGGACTCCTCCTCGTCCTGCCCGGACCCGCGCAAGGGCGGGCCGTTGTGGTTGCGGCGCCCCTGGCTGGCCAGATGATTCTTGGCGGTGTTGACGCCGATCCGGTACAGCCAGGTGTAGAACGCCGCCTCGCCGCGAAAATGCCGCAAGGCGCGGTAGGCCTTGATGAAGGACTCCTGCACCACGTCCTCCGCCTCGGCCGGATCGTGCACCAGACGCACCACCAGGCGCAGCAGGCGCCGCTGGTACTTGGCCACCAGCAGGTCGAAGGCCGACCGGTCGCCATGCTGGGCGCGCTCGACGAGCAGCTGGTCACATTCGCGTTCCGTGGTCACTGCGGTCCCCGTCATTGGAAGCAGGCTGGATGAAAAAGTTCCGCGCACTGGCGCGCGCAGCGAGCGTGCGCAGGGCCACCGCCAGCGGGCGGAAGGCGCCGGGCGGAACGCTGTCGGGCAGCACCAGCAGCACCCGCGGCGCGGCGGACAGGCGCAGCACCAGCAGCGCGGGCCAGAACACGGAACCGGGAAGCAGGCGCACCGGCCGCGGCGCGGCCTCGTCTTGTTGTACCGTCAGGGGGGCGGCGCCAAGGCCGAATACATCAATCCGGCACGACCTTGCGCGGCGCGCGGACGCGTGCAGGGCCAGCGCCGCGCCGGCGGCGGGCAGCACGGCCAGGGACGCCGCGCCGCGCTAGCACAACCACGCGGCCGCGAGCAGCAAGGCCGCCAGTGCGCGCAGCAACCACCGCAGCGTGCGCGAGGCAACGACGGACAGGGAGACAGCCAGAT
>DASRUW010000577.1:0-6745 GCA_035655255.1 Telluria sp.
AACGGGGAGCTGTTCTCCTGCCACGTCTCGAGCCGCGCGCCCGACCCCCGCGCGCCGCTGGGCGCAGGCGTGTGGACCTCCGAGGATGTGAGCGAGAAGCGCCCCGTGTCGGCCCAACTGACCCCGCGCGAACGCGAGATCGCCGCCTTCCTGGTGGAAGGCAAGACCAGCAAGACCATCGCGCGCCAGACCGCCCTGTCTCCACGCACGGTCGAAATGCACCGTGCCAAGCTGATGCGCAAATTCAATGCCGCCACCTCATCCGAGCTGGTGCACAAGCTGATGGGAGTGACGCGCTAGGCTGGCAGGTAGGCGCGCACGAAGTCCGGCAGCGGCACGGATTTCTCGGCCTTCAGGTCGACCCAGACGATCTTGGCGCCGCCTTCCGCGTGGATCAACTCGCTGCCCGCCATGCGGATCTCGTGGGTCATCTCGAAACTGGACCGGCCCGGCGTGCCGACATAGGTGCGGATTTCGATCTCGCCCGGATAGGTCAGCTGCTTGAGGAAGGTGCAGTTGGCCGAGATGATGACGGGCCCCGTGCCGTCCGGCGTAGGCGGGCCGCCGATCTCCTCCAGCCAGGCCACCCGCGCCGATTCGATGTAGCGGAAGTAGACCGTGTTGTTCACGTGCCCCATCGCGTCCATGTCGCCCCAGCGGATCGGGATGCGCATGGTGTGCACGTGCCTGGTCATTGCGCGGTCATCCCGTCGTCGGCGGTGATGATGGCGCCGTTGATGAAGTGCGATTCGTCGGCCGCCAGCAGGAGCAGCAGGCCGTCCAGGTCCTCGGGCTTGCCGGCGCGCTTGCGCGGCAGCATCTCGATCAGCTTGCGGCCCTGTTCGGTTTCGAAATAATCCTCGTTGATCTCAGTGGTGATGTAGCCGGGGCAGATAGCGTTGACGTTGATGTTGTAGCGGCCCCACTCCACCGCCATCGCCTTGGTCATGTGCACCACGCCGGCCTTGCTCATGCAGTACACGCCGATCTGCGGCAGCACGCGCAGGCCCGCCACCGAGGCGATGTTGATGATGCGGTGCTGCTTGCGCGGATCGCCCTTGGCGCGCGCGATCATGCGCTTGGCGGTCTGCTGCGCGACGAAGAAGGCGCCGCGCAGGTTGGTGTCCATGACGTAGGCGTAGTCCTCCTCGGTCACGTCCAGCAGGCGCTGGGTGGTGGACACGCCGGAGTTATTCACCAGGATGTCGATCGGACCGGCTTCGGTCTCCGCGTGCGCGATGGCGGCCTTGATGCTGGTGACGTCGGTGACGTCCAGCTGAACCACGTGCGCCGCGCCGCCGGACGCCTCGATCTCGGCGCGCATCTCCTTCAGCCGCTCGGTGCGGCGCGAAGCCAGCACCACCTGGGCGCCCGCGCCCGCCAGGGCTTTCGCGAAACGCGCGCCCAACCCGCTCGATGCGCCGGTGACCAGCGCGATCTTGCCCTCGAAATTCAGTTCGATGCCCACGATGACAGCCCTCCTGGTGACAGCGCTATTGTACACACTGCCACTTTAGATTGAGACCTCTACAAGTGGTCCGGAAGCCGCATCGAAAGTTGCAATTCCAGCCCAAAACACGCACACTCGTGCTTTTAGTTTGCCCGATCACTGGTTACCAACATGACTGAGCCTAACAAACTACTCGAACAATACGGCCCGCGCGAGGCGATGGAATACGACGTCGTGATCGTCGGCGGCGGCCCGGCCGGCCTGTCCGCGGCGATCCGCCTGAAACAGCTGGCAGCCGAAAAAGGCCAGGACGTGAACGTCTGCGTGCTCGAAAAAGGCAGCGAGATCGGCGCCCACATCCTTTCCGGCGCCGTGATGGATCCGCGCGCACTGACGGAACTGATCCCCGATTGGAAGGAAAAAGGCGCCCCCCTCAACACCGAGGTGACCGAAGACCGCGTGCTGTTCCTGACCGAGACGAAGGCGTACCAGACGCCGAACTTCGCGGTGCCGAAGTGCCTGCACAACGAAGGCAATTACGTCATCTCGCTCGGCAACGTGGTCCGCTGGCTGGGCCAGCAGGCCGAGGCGCTGGGTGTGGAGATCTTCCCCGGCTTCCCGGCCGCCGAGATCCTGTACAACGAGGACGGCTCGGTCAAGGGCGTCGCCACCGGGAACATGGGCGTCAAGCGCGATGGCGAAGCCGGCCCCGACTTCCAGCTCGGGATGGAACTGCACGCCAAGTACACGCTGTTCGCGGAAGGCTCGCGCGGCCACCTGGGCAAGCAGCTCATGGCCAAGTACGACCTCAACAAGGGCAAGGACCCGCAGTCCTACGGCATCGGCATCAAGGAGCTGTGGGAAATCGATCCGGCCAAGCACAAGCAGGGCCTGGTGATCCACACCGCGGGCTGGCCGCTGTCGAACGACACATACGGCGGCTCCTTCCTTTACCACCTGGAGAACAACCAGGTCGTGGTGGGCTTCGTGGTGGGCCTGAACTATTCGAACCCCTACCTGTCGCCCTACGAGGAATTCCAGCGCTATAAGACGCACCCGGAAATTCGCCACTTCCTCGAAGGCGGCAAGCGCATTTCCTACGGCGCGCGCGCCATCACGGCCGGCGGCCTGCAGTCGCTGCCCAAGTTGGTGTTCCCGGGCGGCGCGCTGATCGGCTGCGATGCCGGCTTCCTGAACATGTCCCGCATCAAGGGCAGCCATGCCGCGATAAAGAGCGGCATGCTGGCGGCCGACGCGGCTTTCGACGCGCTGGCCGGACAGCGCCAGCACGACGAGCTGGCGGCCTATCCGCAAGCCTTTGAAGCGTCCTGGCTGAAGGAAGAACTGCACATCGCGCGCAACGTCAAGCCGTGGCTGAACAAGGGCCTGATCCTCGGCACCGTCATGACCGGCATCGACCAGATCATCCTGCGCGGCAAAGCGCCGTGGACGCTGCACCACAGCGAGGCCGATCACGAGTGCCTGAAGCCGGCCAGCCAATGCACGCCGATCGCCTATCCGAAACCGGATGGCAAGCTGACCTTCGACCGCCTGTCCTCGGTGTTCATCTCCAACACCAACCATGCGGAAGACCAGCCGATCCACCTCACGCTCAAGAACGACAGCGTGCCGGTGGGCGTGAACCTGGCGCAGTACGCGGGCCCCGAGCAGCGCTACTGCCCGGCGGGCGTGTACGAGTTCGTGAAGACGGAAGACGGCAAGGACCGCCTGCAGATCAATGCGCAGAACTGCGTGCACTGCAAGACCTGCGACATCAAGGACCCGACGCAGAACATCGTGTGGGTCACGCCGGAAGGCGGCGGCGGGCCGAACTACCCGAACATGTAACTCCGTCATTCCCGCGGGAGCGGGAACCTCTGCGCGCCCGCGCTTTCGACAGCGCAGGCGACCAGGGGTCCCCGCTTCCGCGGGGATGACGAGTCGTTGTCAGCCGGCGGTGTCGAGCACCCGCCGCATCTCCTCCATCTCCTCCACCATCCAGGCGCGAAAGCGCTGGATCTTCTGCATCTCCGCCTTCCTGCGGTTCGTAAGTATCCGGTAGCCGCGGTCATACGGCGCGCTCTTGCAGCGCACGCGGCGCAGCACGCCCTTCTGGATGTCGTCGTACGCGATCCCCACCGGCACCAGCGCCACGCCCTGCCCAGCCGCGGCCGACAAGGCCAGCACGCCCCAGTGACTGTAGCCGCGGGCGAAGTTGTACTTGCCCTTGTTGAGAACCTTGTTCACCTTGAGCAGTTCGAGCCAGGTCTCGGTGCTGACGTCGTACAGCAGCGGCAGGCCGGGCAGGTCCGCCAGGGTCAGCTCCTCCTGGCCCTGCGCCAGCAGTTCCGGGCTGTAGACGGCCACCAGGCGCTCACGCCACAGCACGTCCGGATCGCCGTCGTTGACGATGCTGGAGCGGATCGCCACGTCCACGCTGTCGTCGTCCAGGTTCACCGGCTTGTCGTTGGTGTCGAGCCGGATATCGAGCTCCGGATACAGGCGCGTGAAACGGTGCATGCGCGGCACCAGCCACTTGATCGCGAACGAGTGCGTGGTCGAGATGCGCAGCACGCGCTCCTCGTTCCCGCCTTGCAGGGCGCCGATCTTGGCGCGCAGGTCCGACAGCGACTTGGACACGGTGACCGACAGCTCGTGCCCCTTCTCGGTCAGTTCCACGTGCCGCGCGTGGCGGATGAACAGCTCGATGCCGATCGACTCCTCCAGCTGGCGGATCGCCTGGCTGATGGCGGCGGGTGTCTTGTGCAGCTCCTGCGCGGCCAGCTTGAAGCTGCCCCAGCGCGCGGCGCACTCGAAGTCGATCAGCCCGGACAGGCTGCGGAGGGATTGGGCCATGGTTCTCTAATGAATAAGTTTTACTTACTCATTGCGTCAATATTAATCGTTTGAAAGTCGGTTTGGCTAAGTCCAGAATATATCTCATCTGACAAGGAGGGGCCAAATGGGCAAGCAAGTGTTGGTGATCGGCGGGACGCGCTTCTTCGGCAAGCTGCTGGTGCAGCGCCTGCTGGCGGCCGGGCACCAGGTCACCATCGCCACCCGCGGCCGCGCGCCCGATCCCTTCGGCGCGCGCATCGGCCGCATCAAGGTCGATCGGCGCGACGAGGCCGCAATGCGCCGCGCCTTCGCCAACGGCCCGGTGTGGGACGTGGTGTACGACCAGATGTGCTACAGCCCCCTGGACGCTGCCATCTCCGCCCGCGTGTTCCAGGGCCGCGCCAGGCGCTATGTCATGGCTTCGTCGATCGAGGTGTACCGCGACCTGGTGGGCACGACCGACCACCCGTTCGGGGAGGACGACCTGCCGATCCTGGCCCAGCGCATCGACACGGATTATCCGTGGCACGAACCGGCGCGCGCCGTCGAATCCTACGTCGCCGGCAAGCGCCAGGCCGAGGCCTATCTGTACCGCGACGGCGGTCTGCCGGTGGTCACGGTGCGCATCGGCCACGTGCTGGGCGGGCCGGAGGACTTCACGGGCCGCCTGGCTCATTACGTGGACCTGGTGCGCGCCGGCGCCCCGCTGCGCTACTCGAATGCGGCGGCGGCCAGCTCATACCTGAGCCCCGCCGCCATTGCCGACTTCCTGCTGTGGACCGGCATGCAAAGCTTCACCGGACCGGTCAACGCCGCCTGCGATGGCGCCCTGTCCGCGTTCGAACTGTATCACCGCGTGGCCATGGTGCTCGATGCGCCGGCCAGCGCGCTGCCCGTCACCGACATGACGCGCGCCGGGGAACTGTCCCCGTTCGATTATGCCGCGCCGTTCGCGCTCGATACCACGCGCGCGCGAACGCTCGGCTACCGCTTCGGCCAGGTCGACGACTGGCTGGACGATGTGATCCGCCAGCACGATCTGGCGTTTGTGTAAAAGGAGATTGCCATGACTGTGACCGCTTTCCTGCTGCTGGTGTTGGCGTTGGCCGTGTATCTCGGCTGCGTGTTCACCGTGTTCACCCGCCTGATCCGCAAGGCCAGCCAGGCGCCTGTCATGCGTAAGATGAGCTGCGTCCTGTCCAGCAGCGCTTTCGTCCAGCACTGAGTAGCACCAGACGCGCCGCGCGGTAGCGTGCGCCGCGACAGAGGATCAGCCTCGGGCCGGGTAGTCCGCGGACGCTATAATCTGGCGTTCGCGGGCCCGGCCCGAGTCTTGTGAGTTTCCGCTTTGTCCACTGTTAGCACGCCGCCAAGGACGCGCCGCCGCGTCCTCCAGGGCTTTGTCCTCCTGCTCGCCGCCCTGCTCCTGTTCGTCCTCGGTTTCATCGCCTACGTGGCGCTGACCGTGGTGCCGAACCTGCCCTCGCTCGATGTCATTACCGACTACCGGCCCAAGATTCCCCTGCGCGTCTACACCGCCGACAAGGTGCTGATCGGCGAATTCGGCGAGGAACACCGCGACTTCATCCCCATCGCGCAGATGCCGGACCTGATGAAGAAGGCCCTGATCGCCATCGAGGACTCGCGCTTTTATGAACACCATGGCGTGGACTGGCACCGCGCCGGCGGCGCCATCGCGCACCGCCTGATGGGCGGGCGCCTGAGCGGCTTTTCCACGCTCACCATGCAGATCCCGCGCAACTTCGTCATTTCACGCGAGCGCGCCTGGCAGCGCAAGCTGACCGAGATCCTGCTCGCCCTGCGCATCGAGGACAAGCTGACCAAGGACCAGATCCTGGAGCTGTACATGAACCACATGTACCTGGGCCAGCGCGCCTACGGCTTCGGCAGCGCGGCGCAGATCTACTTCAACAAGCCGCTCGACAAACTGTCGATCGCCGAAATGGCGATGCTGGCCGGCCTGCCGCAGAATCCGTCCCAGCACAATCCGGTGGCCAATCCCAAGCGCGCGCGCCAGCGTCAGCACCAGGTGCTGGACCGCATGCTCGAGCTGCGCTACATCACGGACGCCCAGTACAAGGCCGCGATCAACGAGCCGCTCCACGTCAACAACCGCGGCCAGGAATTCAGCACCCACGCCGAATACATCGCCGAACTGGCGCGCCAGCAGGTCTACGCCCAGTTCAAGGACGAGGCCTATACCCGCGGCATCAACGTCTACACCACCATCCTCTCCAAGGACCAGGACGCGGCCTACCAGTCCGTGCGCCGCAACGTCATCGCCTTCGACCAGCGCCACGGTTACCGCGGCCCCGAGGCCGTGATCAAGCTGCCGTCCGACCAGCAGGAACGCGACGACGCCATCGACGAGGCGCTCGCCAAGCGCCCCAGCAGCGACGGCCTGCTGCCGGCGGTGGTGACCGAGGCTACGCCCAC
>DASRUW010000578.1:0-7985 GCA_035655255.1 Telluria sp.
TTTTTCTGATCTCAAGTTCCTGATTCTGTGGAAAAAAGACGAGTTATCCACAAAATCCTTCGCCGTTAACCATTACTACTATCTTTGTATACATACTTTACAAGTTAACAGCACAATGCACGGATCGCGAACGGAGCAAACATGAAACTTGGAATCATCAGCGCACTACAAGAAGAGCAAGAAGGCGTCGTCGACAATCTCCTCGATGCCAAAAAGGTCACGCATGGCATGCGCGACTTCTGGTGTGGTCGCCTGGATCAGATGGAAGTGATCTGCGTGCTGTCGCGGATCGGCAAGGTTGCCGCAGCGATGACGGCGACGTCGCTTGTTGAAAAGTTTGGGGTTACCCACATCCTCTTCACGGGCGTGGCCGGTTCCGGCAGCGCCGGCGTCAAGGTCGGAGATATCGTGGTGGCCGAGTCCCTGGTTCAGTACGACATGGATGTACGGCCCCTGTTCCCGCGTTTCGAGGTGCCGCTGACGGGGCTGTCACATTTTCTGTCGGACACAAAGCTGAGCAACGCCGTGGCCCACGCGGCGCAAGTGTTTCTGGATGAGGATTTCGAGCAGGCGATCGACCTGGCTGAACGGCGCGATTTCGGCCTCGCTGGGCCACGCGTCCACCGTGGGCTGGTGGCGAGCGGGGATCAGTTCATTTCGAGCCGAGAAAGGCTGGAAACGATCCGGGAAGCCCTTCCGGGCGTGTTGGCGGTGGAAATGGAGGGCGCCGCGGTGGCGCAGGTGTGTTTCGAGCTGGGCGTGCCGTTCGCGGTGATCAGGACGATCTCGGACAACGCCAATGAAGACGCCGCGACGGATTTCATGCGCTTCGTGAAATCGGTCGCGGCGCTCTATTCCCGCAATATCGTGAAGCGCTTTACGCAAGCATAGCGTCGGCGCTGACGTAGGCGTATCCCAGGTCCTTGGCCACGGCTTCGTAGGTCACCTTGCCTTCACAGACATTCAGGCCGTTCTTCAGGTGCGGATTGTCGCGCAGCGCCTGCTTCCAGCCCTTCTCCGCCAGCGCCACGGCGTGGACGATGGTCGCGTTGTTCAGCGCGAACGTCGACGTGCGCGCCACGGCGCCCGGCATGTTGGCCACGCAATAGTGGACCACGCCGTCGACCACGAAGGTCGGTTCGGCGTGGGTAGTCGCATGCGAAGTTTCGAAGCAGCCGCCCTGGTCGATCGCCACGTCCACCACCACCGCGCCCTTCTTCATGCGCGAGATCATGGACTTGGTGACGAGTTTCGGCGCCGCGGCGCCCGGCACAAGCACGCCGCCGATCACCAGGTCGGCCGACAGCACCGATTCCTCGATCGACTGCGCGTTCGAATACAGGGTCGTGATGCGGTTGCCGTACACGAGGTCCAGTTGGCGCAGGCGGTCGATGCTCTTGTCCAGCACCGTCACGCGCGCGCCCGTGCCGACCGCCATCTGCAGCGCGTTGGTGCCGACCACGCCGGCGCCGATGATGACCACATGGCCCGGGGCCACGCCCGGCACGCCGCCGAGCAGGATGCCCATGCCGCCTTTCGATTTTTCCAGGTGGGCGGCGCCCGCCTGGATCGACATGCGGCCGGCGACTTCGCTCATCGGCGCGAGCAGCGGCAGCCCGCCGCCCTGGCCGGTGATGGTCTCGTAGGCGATGCAGATCGCGCCCGATTTCACCAGCGCCGCGGTCTGGTCCGGGTCCGGCGCCAGGTGCAGGTAGGTGTAGAGGATCTGGCCGGGGCGCAGCATGGCGCATTCGACCGGCTGCGGCTCCTTGACCTTCACGATCATGTCGGCGCGCTGGAAGATCTCCGGTGCGGTGTCCACGATCTGCGCACCGGCGGCGACGTACTGGCTGTCGTCCAGGCCGATGGCAGTGCCCGCGTCCTTCTGCACGAGGACCGTGTGCCCGCGCGACGTCAGTTCGCGCACGCTCGGCGGGGTCAGCCCGACGCGGTACTCGTGGTTCTTGATTTCCTTAGGTACGCCTACGATCATTTGATGCTCCTCTATCGATGAATCAGAAAAGTTAGAGCCCCAGCGTCATCAGGCTGGCGTTGCCGCCCGCGGCTGTCGTGTTCACGCACAGCGCACGTTCCGCTACCAGACGCCAAAGCGGTATCGCACCTTCTTCCGAGGTGTCGATGACGCCGGCCAGCGCGCCATCGCGCGCCGCCAACGCCGGCCGCAGGGCGGCCGTAAGTGCCGATTCCACCAGTGCGAGCTGGAAGTCGGCTTTGATCGCACCGATATCCGGCACGATCTCGATCAGGTTCTTCACTTCCGCCGGCAGGCCGGCCGGCACCACGTTCCCGAGCACGATGGCGCGGTTGCCGGTGGCGAGCGTCGCCGCCAGCTGGTTGAGCAGCACGCCGATATGTTCCGCCGCGCAGAAGATCGCGCCGCGCGGCGCGAAGGCCAGCGTGTTGCGCTCGCCCGTGGGGCCCGGCAGCGACAGCGTTTCGCCGGCCAGCGTCTGGCGCATGTACTGCTCGCCCAGGTTCAGCAGGCGCACATGGCCGTGCGTGCGCGCCCAATTGAGCAGCGCTTCCAGGCCCGGCGCCGGATGGCGGTTATGCTGGAGCAGCGGCGCCGCGTTGCGCTGCAGGCGCTTCAGGTACAGCGGGCCGCCCGCCTTCGGGCCGGTGCCGGACTTGCCTTCGCCGCCGAAGGGCTGCACGCCGACCACCGCACCGACGATATTGCGGTTGATGTAGATGTTGCCGACGTGCGCGCGGGAGGCGACGAAATCGATCGTCTCGTCGATGCGCGAATGCACGCCGAGTGTCAGGCCGTAGCCGGTCCGGTTGATCGCGTCGATCACCTCGCCCAGTTGCGAGCGCTGGTAGCGCACAATGTGCAGCACCGGGCCGAACACCTCGTAGGTCAACTCTGACAGGGAGTCGATTTCCATCACGGTCGGCGGCACGAAGGTGCCGTTCAATGCGGGCAGCGTGAGCTGATGCAGCCACTTGGCCTGCCCTCTCATGCGCTCGATGTGGCGCAGCAGGTTGGCCTGGGCTTCCATGTCGATGACGGGGCCGATATCGGTGGCCAGGCGGTCCGGCACGCCGACGCGCAGCTCCTGCATCGCGCCCTTGAGCATGCGGATCGTCTTGTCGGCGATGTCCTCCTGCAGGAACAGCACGCGCAGCGCGGAGCAGCGCTGGCCGGCGCTGTCGAAAGCGGAAGTGAGCACGTCCTGCACCACTTGCTCCGGCAAGGCCGAAGAATCGACGATCAGCGCGTTCTGGCCGCCGGTCTCGGCGATCAACGGAATGTCGATCGATTCGGCCGCCGCACGCTTGGCCAGCGTGCGGTTGATCAGCTGTGCGACTTCGGTCGAACCCGTGAAGATCACGCCCTTGACGCGCGGATCCGCGGTCAGGCCGGCGCCCACGACTTCTCCGCGGCCCGGCACGAACTGCAGCGCGCCGACCGGCACGCCGGCTTCGTGCAGCAGCTGGACCGCGCGGTAGGCGATCAGTGGAGTCTGTTCGGCCGGCTTGGCCAGCACCACGTTGCCGGCCACGAGGGCGGCGGCCACCTGGCCGGTGAAGATCGCGAGCGGGAAGTTCCAGGGGCTGATGGCGGCGACCGGGCCGAGGGCCAGCATGTTCGGCGTGCCATGAGCCTGGGCCGCGTAGTAGCGCAGGAAGTCCACGGCCTCGCGCAATTCTGCGATCGCGTTCGGCAGCGACTTGCCCGCTTCGCGCACGGCCAGCGCCATGAGCTCCGCGCCGTGCTGTTCGAACAGGTCGGCGGCGCGCGTCAAGGTGTCGGCGCGGTCGGACGGCGTCATGGTCTGCCAGTCCATCGCGTAGTCGGCGGCCGCGGACAAGGCGGTATCGAGATCGGCGGCCGTCGCTTCGGTGACATAGCCAACTACGTCGTTGTTTTCCGCCGGATTGGTCACGCGCAGCGGCTTGCTGCCCGCGCCGATCGGGCCCGCGATCAACGGCGCGGCGCTCCACTCGCGGAACGAAGACACGCTGGCAGCCAGTTGCGCGAGGACGGTCTCGTTGGTGAGATCCAGGCCGGCGGAGTTGCTGCGTTCCTTGCCGAACAGGGCGCGCGGCAGCGGAATGTGCGGATGCGGCTCGCCGCCCAGTTCGCGCGCCACCTCGAGCGGGTTGGCGATCAGGCGCTCGATCGGGATCGCGTCGTCGACGATCTGGTTCACGAAGGAGGAGTTGGCGCCGTTTTCCAGCAGGCGGCGCACCAGGTAGGCGAGCAGGGTCTCGTGCGAGCCGACCGGCGCGTAGATGCGGCAGGCCTTGCCGAGGTTCTCGGCGCCGACCACCTGGTCGTACAGGGTCTCGCCCATGCCATGCAGGCATTGGAACTCGTAGTGATCGATGCCCTTCTGCTTGGCCCAGGTATAGATCACCGACAGCGAATGCGCGTTGTGCGTGGCGAACTGCGGGTAGATCACGTCGGTCACGCCGAGCAGCTTCTGGGCGCAGGTGAGGTAGGACAGGTCGGTGTAGACCTTGCGCGTGTAGACCGGGTAGCCGGGCATGCCGTCGACCTGCGCGCGCTTCACTTCCGAATCCCAGTAGGCGCCCTTCACCAGGCGCACCATGAACTTGCGGCCATTGCGGCGCGCCAGCTCGGCCAGGTAGTCGATCACGAACGGGCAGCGCTTCTGGTAGGCCTGCACCACGAAGCCGATGCCGTCGAAGCCCGCCAGATCCGGGTCCCGGGCCAGCGCCTCCATCAGGTCCAGCGACAGTTCGAGGCGGTCGGCCTCCTCCGCGTCGATGTTCAGGCCGATGTTGTACTGCTTGGCCAGCAGGACCAGCGCGCGCACGCGCGGCAGCAGCTCGCCCAGCACGCGCGCATGCTGCGCGCGGCTGTAGCGCGGATGCAGGGCCGACAGCTTGACCGAAATGCCCGGTCCGTCCTGGATGCCGCGCCCGTTCGAGGCCTTGCCGATCGCGTGAATGGCGCTCTCGTAGGCCTGGTAGTACATCTGCGCGTCGGCTTCGGTCAGCGCCGCCTCGCCCAGCATGTCGTAGGAATAGCGGTAACCGCGCGCCTCGTTGGGGCGGCTGTTCTTGAGCGCTTCCTCGATGGTCTGGCCGGTGACGAACTGGTTGCCCAGCATGCGCATGGCCAGGTCCACGCCCTTGCGGATCAGCGGCTCGCCGCCCTTGCTGATGAGTTTGGACAGCGCATTGCCGAGGCCCGCCTCGCTGCTGGTGCCGACCAGCTTGCCGGTGATGAGCAGGCCCCAGGTGGCGGCGTTGACGAACAGCGAAGGCGATTCGCCCAGGTGCTTGCGCCAGTCGCCTTTGCTGATCTTGTCGGCGATGAGGCGGTCCGCCGTTTCGCTGTCGGGAATGCGCAGCAGCGCTTCCGCGAGGCACATGAGCGCGACACCTTCCTCGGAGGACAGCGAGAACTCGTGCATGAGCGCGTCGACGCCGGAGGAACGCGAGCGCTTGGCGCGCACGTCCGTGACCAGGCGGTGTGCCAGCGTGTTCGCTTCCGGCAGTGCGGCGGCGCCTTGCGCCAGCAGCCATTGCACGGCTTCGCGCTCGTCGCGGCGGTAGGCGGCCGTCACGGCCGCACGCAGCGCTTCCTGCGCAGGTTTCGTCTCGGACAGGAGGGCCGCGAAGGGCGAATATTCAGTGGCTACGGGGGCGCCGTTCAACATAAAAACTCATCAAAAAAAGTCAAAAGCCGAATACAACGACGCAGCAAGCGCCGTCCGGCGGATGCTGCGTATTGAGATGATTCGATTGTAGAAGACATTCATTCGGATTAATTCTGGAAATACGAAAGAGTGGCAATACATAGTTTTTGGTGCGACAATTCCACCAAATAATATTCAAGGGGACAACCGATGCTGGACAAGATCAGCAAGAAGATTCTTACTGAGCTGCAAAACGACGGCCGGATCAGCAACGTCGAGCTGGCCGCGCGCGTCAACCTGTCGCCGGCCGCCTGCCTGGAGCGGGTGCGCAAGCTGCACGATTCCGGCTACATCATGGGTTACACGGCCCAGCTCAATCCGCAGCTGCTGGATGTTTCTTTGCTGGTGTTCATCGAAGTGGTGCTGGACCGTACGACCCCCGAAGTGTTCGACTCCTTCAAGGCGAGCGTGCAGGTGATTCCGGAAGTGCTGGAGTGCCACATGGTGGCCGGCGGTTTCGATTACCTGGTCAAGGCGCGCGTGAAGGACATGGCGGCCTACCGCGAGTTCCTCGGCAAGACGCTACTGCAGAAGGGCGTGCGCGAAACCCACACCTACGCGGTGATGGAAGAAGTGAAAAATACGACCAAGCTGCCGATTCGCTAGTATTTATTCGCAGCGTGAATAATGTGCGCAACGCCGCCGGCGTTGCGCAGGGGATACACCTCAGCGCGCCAGCGGGGAGCTCGCAATGCTTTCCAAATGCTGACGCAGCCACTTGTGGGCCGGGCTGCGCGCGTCGCGCTCGTGCCAGAGCATGTCCAGGTGGACAGCCGGCAGGGTGAAGGGCAGCTCGCGCCAGACCAGCGCCTCGGTCATGCCGGTCGAGGCCATCAGGTGCTTCGGCAGCACGGTGACCA
The DNA here is from genome assembly GCA_035655255.1 of Telluria sp. Taxonomy (GTDB): domain Bacteria; phylum Pseudomonadota; class Gammaproteobacteria; order Burkholderiales; family Burkholderiaceae_D; genus Telluria. The sequence goes on from DASRUW010000578.1 coordinate 6,557, forward strand.
GATCGGAACTGGCCACCACCTTACCCGCCGTGAAGAACTGATTCACCGTCAGCAGGATGCGGCGTTCGCGGCCGACCTGGGCCAGGGCCTCGTCCACCAGGCCGTGGGCGCGGCCGGAAAAACTCACCAGCAGATGGTTCGCCGCGCAATAGCGGTCCAGGGTCAGTTCGCCCTCGGCCAGCGGATGCTGCTTGCGCATCACGCAGACATATTGACCGGAATACAGGCGCTCGTGGCGGATCGGGGAACCCTGGTCGCTGGCCAGCTGGGCCGCCACGCCGGGGAAGAAGCCGACCGCCAGGTCGACGTCGCCGCGCAGCAGCAGCGGACGCGGCTCGCGGGTGGTCAGCGGCACCATGCGGATGTTGACGCCCGGCGCCTCGGTCTCGATGGAACGCACCAGGGAAGGCAGCCAGAACGCCGCGGTCGCGTCCGCCATCGCCATGCGGAAGGTGGCGTGGGCCTTGGATACGTCGAAGGACTCCGGCGACACCGCCGCCTCGAGCGTGGCCAGGGCCTGGCGCACGGCCGGCCACAGCGCTTCGGCGCGCGGGGTCGGCTTGACGCCGTAGGCCGTGCGGATCAGTAATTCGTCGCCCAGGCTTTCGCGCAGGCGCTTGACGGCGTTGGACACGGCCGGCTGGGTCATCGCCAGGTGGCCGGCGGCGCGCGTCAGGTTCTGCTCGGTCATGACGGCGTCGAAGACGCGCAGCAGATTCAGGTCGAGGGTCAGAAAGCTCATGGGTTGATACTACACCAGTTTATTCATGCTGCCTATGACGAACATCGGAAAATGAAATTGGATTTATATGTTGCGGCGCACGATAATGCTCTACATCAACATAGAAAACACAGGTGCACCGTGTCTTTCCTACTCAGTTTATTCGTCCTCGCCGTCCTTGCCACCGTCTTCAAGCCACTGCTGCTGGGCCTGTGGAAAGCCTTTGTGCTGCTGGTTAAACCGCGCCTGTCGCGGGAGGAGCTGGCCGCCCGCGCCCAGCTGCGCAACGCCCGCGTGCTCCAACGCATGCTCAACAGCTCGATCGACGCCTCCGACGCCGCCGAATTGCGCGCCATCGCGGCCCGCTACTAAACAAAAAGAGCCCGCAGCGCGGGCTCCTTTCCTCTTCCGGCTGCGCCTTAGTGCAGCCAGCTGTAGCAATCCGTCAGGCATTGCTCTTTCTGTGCATCGCACGTGTCCGGATCGCCGCCACTGGCCAGGCAATGGTTGGCTTGCTGCGAGCAGGTGTAGTAGCACTGGTCGGCAAAGGCGGGCAGCGCGGCACCGACACCGATAGCAAACAGGAACAGCGCGATCTTCTTGTTCAGCTTGGTCATTCCACTATCTCCTAAGCGGGGGGCTCACAGGAACGCGAGCGCGCGCCGCCCCGGACGCGCTCACGAAAAAACGGGTCAGTTGCTGCGGGTT
>DASRUW010000579.1:0-2665 GCA_035655255.1 Telluria sp.
AGCGCAGCAGCGCCAGCGGAAAGCGCGCATTGCCGTTCTGGCCCGGCCCGGTCCAATGCGTCGACAGGCAGGCCGCGCCGCCGAAGACGTCCGGATATTCCACCAGGCCGTACAGGGAGATCAGGCCGCCCATGCTGGACCCCATGAGGAAGGTGTGCGCGCGGTCCGGCCAGGTGGCGTAGCGCCGGTCGATGGCGGGCTTGAGCTCCTGGACCAGGAAACGCAGGTAGGCGTCGGCCTGCGGGCGCTCGCCGGGGCTCGCCCGGTCCAGGTCCTGCAGCGCCGCCGCATCCATCGTGGCCAGCACTTTCTGCGGCATGAACTCGGCGAAGCGCGCGGGCCCGTTGTTCCAGATGCCGACCACGATCGTATCCGGCAGCCGGCCCGCGGCCACCAGGCGCGCGATGGCCGCATCCACCTGCCACGCCTGACCGTTCCAGGTCGTGCTGGCGTCGAAGAGCATCTGCCCGTCGTGCATGTAGAGCACGTTATAGCGGCGCGCCGGGCTGTAGCCGGCGGGCAGCCATACATCCACGTTGCGCGCGGCCACGAAGCGCGAAGGGAACGCGGCCCAGCGCTCGACCTGGCCGCTGGCCGCATGCACCGGCGCGGGCGCGACCGTCTGCGCCGTGGCGCGCAAGGTGAGGGATAGCACGGCAAGAAAGAGAGGGGCAAGAAGACGCGTGGGCATGGCAGGCTCCGTCGGAAAGGATGCGCCATTATCGGCAGCCGCCCGCGGCCGCGGGGCCGGCGCAGCGACCGGCACTGACTGTTTTCTTACCCATTGGGCTAGAATGGCTGCATGCGGCCCAGTCACGAAACCATCAGCCATCCGGATAGCGCCCTGCGCTTTCTGCACTTCGAGGTCGATCGCTTCGCCAATCCCCTGCACCGGCACGCGCATTGGGAGCTGACCTGGGTCCGGCACGGCCATGGCACCCGCCAGGTCGGCGGCGCCTGCCACCGGTTCGGGCCGGGCGACCTGGTCCTGCTCGGACCCGACGTGCCGCACACCTGGATCAGCGACGGCAGCGCGGCGGGCACCCGCCCCACCGCCAGCGTGATCCAGTTCCCCGCATCCCTCCTGCACACGCCTGCCCTGCCCGAGCTGGCCGACACCGCCGCGCTGGCGGCGCGGGCGCGGCACGGGCTCGCGGTGCGCGGCGCGTGCGCGCGCCAGGTGCGCGCCGCCATGGAGCGCATGCGCACGGCCGGCCGCGTGGCGCGGCTGGCGCTGCTGATGGAAATCCTGGCCGCGCTGGCGGCCGGCGGATCCGAACTGGAAACGATCGCGCAGGAGGCCAGCGGCGGCGCGCGCGGGCTGACGGCCGTGCTGGACTGGATTCAGGCTAATCTCGGACATCCGCTGCGGGTCGAACAGGCCGCCGCGCATGCGCACGTCACGGCCGGGGCCTTCAGCCGCTATTTTCGGCGTGAGACAGGACGCACGTTCACGGAGTACGTCAACACGGCCCGCTGCCTGCTGGCGCGCCGGCTCTTGCTGGAAACGGACAAGCCGGTCGCGCTCATCGCCGGCGAATGCGGCTTCGCCACGCTCTCCAACTTCAACCAGCAATTCCGGCGCAGAGAGGGCTGCACGCCGAGCGCCGTGCGCGCGGCACGACGGCCCTGAAAGGTGGCGTTCAGGCGGCCTTGCGGTCGCTCAGCGCGGGAGCGGCCAGGGAGTCGCGCAGCAGCAGGCCCGCTTCCCACGTGGATGGCGTGACGCGCGGCGGCCCGTAACAGCGGCCGATCAGGCTGTGCAGCGCGGCCAGCGCCAGCGCGGTCCACGGCACCGCCACAGTCGACAGGCGCGGCGTGCTGAATTCTCCGGCCGGGCTGCCGTCGTAGCCGAGGACCGAGACTTCGCCGGGCACCTGCACACCATGGCGCTGGAGGCAGGACATGGCGCCCAGGGCCATGTCGTCGTTGACGCACCAGAGCGCGGTGCAGGCGGCGTCGGCGGCAAGCATGGACTGCGCCGCGTCCCAGCCGCCGGCGGCGCTGCCGTCGCTGCCCTGCCCGCGCCACACGCTGTCGGCGGCGATGCCGGCGCGCGCCAGTTCGGCGAGGAAGGCGGCGACGCGCGCGGCGCAGTCCGGCGAGCCGGCCGGTCCGGCGATGACGCCCAACTGGCGGTGGCCTTGCGCCAGCAGCGCCTGCGCGGCCAGCGCGCCGCCATGGGCGTGGTCCGGCATGAAACACTGCGCGGCGGCGGCCTCGAGGTAATGGTTCACGAAGACGAGGCGCTCGCTGCGCGCGCCCAGCGCGTACAGGTCAGGATCGGTCAGGGCGTTGCCGATCACGAGCACGCCGTCGCAGCCGCGGCCGAGAAGGAAGTCGACGCCGTCCACGGCCTGGCGGCGCACATCTCCTGCGCCCATGCCGAAGGCGACCACCAGGTGCAGGTTGTTGGTGCGCAGTTCCGCTTCGAGCGCTTCGATCACCGGTGCATACAACGCGCTGCCGGTCAGGCAGGGCGCATACACGCCGATCATGCGCGACGTCCCCGACAGCAGCGCGCGCGCCGCATGCGAGGGCCGGAAGTCCAACTGAGCGATGGCCTTCTGCACGCGCTCGCGTGTCGCGGGCGAGACCGCGCCCCGTCCGCTGACGACGCGCGACGCCGTCCCCAATCCGACACCCGCCATGCGGGCCACATCCT
>DASRUW010000580.1:0-4824 GCA_035655255.1 Telluria sp.
AGATAGGCGTGTTGTAGCGGTTGCGTACAAGATTTCGCAAGCCTACTTGGAATCGATAGCAATCAAGAGCGCACCGGAATAAGGTACCTGTTGCTGATGCTCCTATCGGCCACTGACTCCTGTCACAAGAAGGAGATGAAGAGAGAATTAGGCCGTAAACCGTCACCCATTAGGATGCGTTGTCACGCCTTTATCGGCGGGTAAGCACACCGATCTAAACTAAAAAGACTAATATTTCAAACACTAACTATTTTTCAGCGCCTGTAAGCTGGTAGCCGGACAGCCGTGGCACATGATCTGCTTTAAACAAGCATAATCCCTCATCGGCGGGGTTGTCCGGGTCCGGCCCGGCGCGGCGGCCGGCCGGCGACGGAGCCAGGTGGTAGAAGATCATCGAATTGGCATCGACCGTGTTCCCGGACGCGCAGGACGGAGTCGAACCATTGACCTTGACCTTTAGTCGCGAGAGGAAGCGCGTCTGCCGGTAAAAGAAGCCGCCTTGCCGTCCGCGACGGCGCCGAAATCGTTGGTGATGAAACAAGAAAATCCCTGGTAGGCGATCAGCATTCCAGGGAACATCCGGAGTACGTTGCTATGGTCCAGCATCTTTCGCGCTCCAACCGTCACGACGGACGAACATCACCCCTCCCGGCGGCAAGACAGGGACCCGGTCAGAGGTCTCCGCGCCGGGCCAAGGCGGCAATGCGGTCGCCGATGCGGCAGGCCAGCGCCTGAATGGTCAGGGAGGGATTGACGCCGCCGCTGGTCGGGAACAGTGAGCCGTCGCAGACCCACAAATTGGGAATATCCCAGCTCCGTCCGTCGGGGTTGACAACGCTGTGGGAGGGGTCGCTGCCCATGCGACAGGTGCCGGCCAGGTGCGCCGTGTCGTTGTCATGCCACAGGTCGCGCCCGCCCGCCGCCTCGAGCGCCTGGCCCATGAAGCGGAGCGCGTGCGCGATGAGTTTCCTGTCATTCTCCGAATAGGAAAAGATCACGCGGGGGATGCGCAGCCCGTACTGGTCGGTTTCGTCGGCAAGTTCGACCCGGTTCTGCTCCTGCGGTTCAACCTCGCCGACGATCTTCAATCCGGCGGCATGGATGTACTTTGCCATCTCCTGGCGTAGCGCAAGTCCCCACAGGCCCCGATTATCGGCCACAATCTGCGACCACCCCACCGGCAGAGGCCCCTGGCTCAGATAGCAGTAGCCGCCGGGGAAATCCTTGCCCTCATCGGTGTAGTTCCAGTGCTCGGTCACCGCCATGCACGGCGGACCCTTGTACCAGCGTACCTCCTCGTCCATGGTCCCCCAGACCGCGTGATTGGACTGCGTCATCAGGTACTTGCCGACCAGGCCGCTGCTGTTGGCAAGACCCTGTGGGAACTGGGGACACGCCGAATTCAGCAGCAGCCGCGGGGTCTCGATCGCATATCCCGCCACGACGACGTTGCGCGCCTTCTGCCGGCGCCACTGCCCCTCGCGCTGGTAATGGACGCCGGTGGCGCGGCCGTTCCGGCCCATCTCGATGCGCCCCACCATCGCCAGATCGCGGATCTCGGCACCAGCGCGGAGGGCACGCGGAATCCAGGTCAGCAGCACGCTCTGCTTGGCATTGGTCGAGCAGCCGATGATGCAGAAGCCGCGATAGACGCAAGGATGCGCGGCACCGCGCGGTGCCGACAGGGTGGCGAGCGGCGTCGGCGCCCACTGGATGCCGAGCGCCTCCGCGCCGCGCGCCAGCACCAGACCGGCGGCGTTGACCGGGTGCGGCCGGTAGGGGTAGCGGCGGCGCGGCGGTCCCCAGGGATAGCGGACCGGCCCGGCGATCTTCAGGGTCTCCTCGACCTCCTCGTAATAGCGCCACATCTCCTGCCAGGAGACCGGCCAGTCGGCGCCGTAGCCCAGCCTGGAGCGCGCCTTGAACCAGTCAGGGCGGAAGCGCAGCGACACCATGGTGAAGTGGACCGTGCTGCCGCCGACCCCCTTGCCGCTGTTGTTGCGGCCGAGCTGGATCGGATCGTCGCCGCCGGTGATCCGCTCGTCGGTCCAATAGAGATCGTCCTGCGCCGCCTCGTCGGAGGCGAAATCCTCCAGCGGGCGCCAGAACGGTCCGGCATCGAAGGCGACGACGGAAAAGCCCGCCTCGGCCAGCTTGCAGGCCAGCGTGCCGCCACCCGCGCCGGTGCCGACGATCGCGAAGTCGACCTCCTCGGCGTCGCCGAAGCAGCGCATCGGCCGCCAGGCGCCCGGATGGAACACGTCCGGGGCACGGCCCTCCTTGGCGCGCGGGTGTTGGTAGCGCTCTTCAGTCATCCCGCCTCTCCGCCGCCTCCCAGGGATCGCGCCGGTCGAACTCCAGGCGCACATAGCCGCGCGGCGAGGCGGGACCGCCGAAGCCGATCTCGTTCCAGGCCGCCGGATGGGCGTAATAGACGCCGACGATGTCGGTCAGCAGCCGGCTCTTGAAGAAGCGCTGGGGCGGCAGCGTCTGCCAGACCTCGCCCGACACGTCGCCCTGCTGGATGCCGCGCAGCACGTCGTCCTGGCGCTCCGGCGGCAGGTCGCGGAAGCGCGCGCGGAAGCGCCGCCGGCTTTCGTCGTCGATGCCGCACAGGCCGAGCCGCCACGCCTGCTGCATCGACGGCATGTCGGCGTAACGGTAACCATCCCTCCTGTTCTCGAAGAGCTTCTGATCGATCCAGGGGGCGATCGGCACCGGCGCGTGCGGCCGGTCCGGCTGCGGGACGATGCGGGCGCACACCGCCTCGAGCGTCACCCACTCGTCGGCATCGAAGAACCGCCGCTCCGGAATGTCATGCAGGCGCTTCTCGACCACCCGGCGGGTCTGCTCGTTCCAGGACGGCGTGTTCCACTTGTCGAGGACGTTGTACCCCGGGAATCGTGACCGGAACTCGCTCATCTTTCTTCCTCCGGGTGCTCCAGCAACTGCAGGGCGCCGAGGCCGGCGAGCGCCACGCCGGTGAAGCCCGGCGGCGCCGGCAGCGGCGGCCCTTGCAAGATCATCTGGCTCCAGTTGCGCCAGCCGCCCATCGAGCGCGCGATGCCGTAGGCGTGGAAGGCGACGCCGGCCGCCCCCAGCGCCGCGGTCACGGCCAGCCAGCCGCGCGCCAGGCGCCGCGGTGCGCGCCGGGGCGCGATGGCGGCGCCCGCGAGCAGGGCGGCGGCCACGGGCGGCACGCTCACGGGCAGCCACATCGCCGGGTGATGGTAGGCGCCGCGAAAGTGCAGCAGGGCGGCCTCCGCGCTGCTGCCCGCGAGACCGCCCGCGGCCAGGGCGCACACGGCGCGTCCGCTGCCGATGCCCAGGATCGGCTCGCCGCTGCGGCGCGCCGCCAGCCCGAGCAGCCCGGCCAGCGTCAGCGCGGCGGGCGCCCCCAGCGGCGCGGCGTAGAACAGGTTGCCCCAGCTGAGTCCGCCGGGCCGGCGCAGCAGGTTATAGGCGTGAAACAGGGTGCCCGCCACGCCGGCCGCCATGGCGAGGGCATACACCTCGTCGTTCGCCAGCCGGCCGCCGCCGCGGCTGCCTTGCACCCCGGCGGCCACGGTGAGACTGGCCGTCACCAGCGGCGCAGCCATGCCCGGATTGGCGAAGCGGCCGCGATAGTGTTCCAGGCCGCTGTCGAGCAGCACGGAGCCGGCGAGCAGCGCGGCCGAGGCGTGCAGGCTGCGTCCGGCTTGCGAAGCCGCGTCCAGGCTGCCGATGCGCGCTTGCGCGGACCTGGGCGCAGGCCGCTGCCCCGGGCCGGCCGGGGACCGGCCGTCATCCCGGCGCGTCGAAGCCGGGCGCGGCACCGCCGCGGCAGCAGGGGCTGACACCCGGCGCCGGCGCAGCAGGTCGAGCGCCGTGAGGATGGTCAGCCCCAGCGTGGCCGCGCCGAGGATGCGGGCGGCCGGCGCGCTGCGGGCCGTCCCGCTCATCGGTGTGGGCCTCCCGGCAGGGCGCCGGCCAGCGCCTGGCGGGCGATACCGGCCAGCATCTGCGCCTCTTCCGGGTCACCCTTCAGCACCGTGCCGAGCAGGGCGCGGGCCTCGTCGAAAGTGATGTGGGCGGGCAGCGGCGGCACCTCGGGATCGGTCTTGAATTCCAGCACCACGGGGCGGTCGGCGGCCAGGGCGGTGCGCCAGCAGTCGGCCACCTGGTCGGGGTCGTCGCAGTAGATGCCGGTCAGGCCAATCATCTCGGCGAAGCGGTGGTAGGGCACGTTCGGCAAGTCCTGCGTCGCCTCGAATTTCGGGTTGCCCATCATGGCGCGCTGCTCCCAGGTGACCTGGTTCAGGTCCTGGTTATTGAAGACGCAGATGATGCAGGTGCGGTTCGGCCATTGCTCCCAGTACTTGGCGATGGTGATCAGTTCCGCCATGTTGTTCATCTGCATGGCGCCGTCGCCGACCATGGCGATCACGGGCCGGTCCGGGTGGGTGAACTTGGCGGCAACGGCATAGGGCACGGCCGCCCCCATCGAGGCCAGTCCGCCCGAGAGCGAACACATCTGTCCCGGTTGCATGTCGAGGTCGCGCGCGAACCAGTTGGCGCAGGAACCGGAATCGCTGGTGATGATGGCGTCTTCCGGCAACTGCGGCGACAGCTCGAACGCCACCCGCTGCGGGTTGACCGGATTGGCCCGCGCCAGCGCGCGCCTTTCCAGGACGTCGCGCCAGTCGCGCATGCCGGCCGCGATGCGCTCGCGCCAGCTGGTGTCCTCCTTCTGCGTCAGCAGCGGCAGCAGGGCGCGCAGGGTTTCCGCGCTGTCGCCCTGCAGGTTGACCTCGGCCGGGTAGCGGATGCTGAGCATGGACGGAT
>DASRUW010000581.1:0-8150 GCA_035655255.1 Telluria sp.
GCGCGCGCCGCCGCCCGAACGGGGTCAACGGAAGGAGTAATTGGCGCTGATGAAGGCGTTGCGGCCGCGCGGATCCGTGTAGGTCGGGTCGTACCCGGCCAGGAAGTAATAGGCCTGGTTCGAGAACGGCGGATCCTTGTCGAGCAGATTGAGCACGCCCGCGCGCACCTTGAGCTGCTTGCTGATGGCCCAACTGCCCGTGAGGTCCCACAGCGAGTAGGCGCTGACGCGGCGCGACGGCAGCAGCGTGTCGCTGACCGGGTCGTAGGTCGTGTTCTGGTCCGTGTAGCCCGAAGAGTACTGGTTGGCGAGCGTCAGGTTGAACGGGCCGTTGTCCCAGCCGAAGCTGATCCGGTGGCGCCACTTCTGGATCACCTGGTCGTTGAGGAAGACGCCCAGGTTGCTGCGGTAGGGCTCGAGCGGGCCGAACTGGCGGTCGTACTTGAGGATGTAGGTGCCGGACAGGTTGACGCTGACCCGGCCCCAGGTTCCGGTGGCGCTGCGCCAGTCGGCCCCGAGATCGATGCCGGCCGTCTTCAGGCGGCCCTGATTTTCCTTCATCAAGAGGATGTTGGTGATGAAGCCGTCGCTGTCGCGCTGGATGTACTTGCCGTTGTAGGCGGCCGGATTGTCGACGATGATCTGCTCGCCGAGGGTGCTGATCACGTCCTTTTTCTCGATGTTCCAGTAGTCGACGGAGAAGCTGGCGTCCTTGTTCAGGTCGACCACGAGGCCGAGCGAGAACTGGCGCGATTTCTCGGGCTTGAGGTCCGGATTCGAGCGGCGCTCGACCGGCCACTGGTCGGTGCACAGGTCGATGCTGCCCTGTTCGCGCGCGCACTGCGGGTCGGTCAGGAAGCTGGCCGCGCTGCCGAAGGTGGTCGGGCGCTTGAGGTCGGACAGGGACGGGGCGCGGAAGCCGGTGCCGGCGGAGCCGCGGATCAGGACCGTCTTGTTCGGCTGCCAGCGGACGCCGAACTTGGGGTTGGTGGTGGAGCCGACTTCGCTGTAATGGTCGTAGCGCAGCGCGAACTGGAGTTCCAGCTCCTTGCTCAGGGGCGCGTCGAGCTCCGTGAACACGGAATACACATGCCGGCTGTCGTCGGTGGCCTTGAGGTCGGTGGTGGAACCGGCCGCGGCTCCGTTGTCGCGGTCACCCGCGATATTGTTCGACACCAGCAGGGCGGAGGGGGTGAAGGTGGTGTTCTCGCGCCGCACTTCTCCGCCGACCGCGATGGCCAGGTCGCCGCCGCCGAGCGCCATGAGGGGGCGCGACATCTTCCCGTCCAGCGAGGTCGACACGCCCTTGGATTTGCGCGCCTCGTCGTTCACCTTGATGCTGTTGATGAGGTCCAGGCCGGCCTGGCCGGACGGCCCGAAGGGGTTGACCGTGCCGTTGCGTACCGCCGCGTCGAACCGGTCATACAGCACGTAGCCGTTCACGTACTTGTCGGTCGCGCGGTTCTCGGCCCGGGCCAGGCCGACGTCGTAGTCCCATCCGCCCAGGGTGCCGCTGGCGCCCAGCACGAGGCGCGAGCCGGTGCTGGTGACCTCGTTGGTGCGGTTGCCCGCCTCGGTCATGCGGTAGCGGATGCCGGAGAAGGTGGCCGGCAGGCCGGGCGCCGACAGCGCATCGCGGTAGGCCTGCGGCAGGATGCTGACGGGGAGGTTGCGGATGCGCTGCGGATTCGGCGACAGGACGTAGCGCGTCGTGGCCTGCGACTGGACCAGTTCCGCGAACAGCTGGTTGTTTTCGTCCAGCTGGAAGGTCGCGCGGCCGATGAAGCCGATCTTCTCGGACTCCGGATAGATCTCCGTGTCCTGCATGTAGTCGTAGCTGCATCCGAGCGGGCCGCCCAGGCTTTGCGGCGCGTAGACGGTGGCCGGCGGATTGCAGTTCGGGGCGGACGGGTTGACCCGGTTGCGCGTGGCGCCGGCCGGCAGCAGGCCGGCGGCGATCAGGGCATTGCGCTGGGCCGAAGAGATGTCCATGTTGGCCGGGTAGGTGTTCGAGGACATCAGGGCCGGCAGGGTGGCCGCCAGCGGCCGCTCCTTGATGAAGTCCCGCTGCGAGGAGCGCAGCGCTTCGAGCCGCTGCACGTCCAGCACGCCCATGACGTTGAAGCGGTCGCGCCCCAGGTCGCCGGCGCCGCCGGCCAGCGACAGCGTCTTCTTGCCGGCGCCGCCTTGCTGGGTGGCGGCGGCCGAACCGTTGATGTCGATGCCCTGGTAGTCCTTGCGGGTGATGAAGTTGACCACGCCGCCGATCGCGTCGGTGCCGTAGATGGCGGAAGCGCCGTCTTTCAGCACCTCGACGCGCTGGATCGCGCCGGCGGGAATGTTGTTCAGGTCCACCCCGGAGCTGTCGCCGGGCGACGCGAAGTTGGCCATGCGGCGGCCATTGAGCAGGACCAGGGTCGAGGACACGCCGAGCCCGCGCAGGTTGGCGCCGTTGAAGCCGCGCTGGCCGGAGGTGCCGTCCGTGATGGAGGCGCCGTCGGACAGCGGGGCGGTGTTGGCACTGAGATTGCGCAGCAGTTCGGCGGCGGTCGTGACGCCGCTCTTTTCGATGTCCTCGCGCTTGATCACCTGGACCGGCAGCGCGGTCTCGGCATCGATCCGCTTGATCGACGAGCCGGTGATTTCCACCCGCTGGATCGGCTGGCCGGCATTGGTCTGGGCGGCGGCCTGCTGGGCCATCATGCCCAGCGCGGCCAGCACGGCCAGTGCCAGCGGTGTCTTCGCAATATGCGTGTTCATGCTCAGTGCTCCCTCTGTGTGTGTGGTCAGGTCTTCTTGGGTGGCCGGCCCTTGCGGGCGCCGTCCTTGGTGCTGCTGGAAACCGGGGTGGCGCCGACCAGGTAGGCGGAAATCGCCTCCGTCAGCCGGGCGGCCTTGTCGACGTTGGCCTTGTTCGACACCATGAGCGAGACCACCAGCGCCTCGATCACCGCGACCGCCGCCGCGCCGCTGCTGGGCAGGACGGGATGGGTGCCGTGCGCGTACAGCACGTGGTGGCCGAGTTCCGCCAGCGGCGAGGCCGGGGCGTCCGTGATCGAGACGACGGTGGCGCCATGGTCGCGCGCGAACTGGGTCAGGCGCAGGACATCGAAGGCGTAGCGCGGGAAGGACAGCACCACCAGCACGTCCTTGCTGGTGATGCCCGCCAGGTGCGCAGCCGCGACCTCGGTGCCGCCCTGGGCCGCGATTTCGACCACGTGCGGGCAGAACGGCTGCAGGTGCATGGCGAGCAGTCCGGCCAGGTGGACCGACAGGCCGAAGCCGAGCACGTACACGGTGCGGGCTGCGGTGAGGCGGGCAACGACCCGCTCCAGTTCGCGCGCGTCGAGCGCCTTGCCGCTGGCGATGATGTTGGCGGCGGCGTGGTCCAGGCTTTCCAGCGCCGGCGCCGCCGTGCGCGGCTGGCGTGCGATCTGGTGGCGCAGCTTGTCGACCGGCTGGAATACCGCCTGCAGCGTCTCGGCCACGGCGCCGCGCATGGCAGCGTAGTTGCGAAAGCCGAGATCGCGGGCGAAGCGGCTGATGGTGGCCGTGGAGACGGCGCTCGCCTCCGCCATTTCCTCGATGCCGAGCGCCGCCACCCGCATCGGGTTGCGCAGCACGTAGTCGGCGATCGTCCGGTTCGAGGCCGAGCCTGCGGTGAGCACCCGCAGCAGCTCCTGCCCGAGCGGAGACTGGGCGAAGCCGACATCGGGTGAAGCGTTGGCAGCGGTGGTGGAAGCCGGTGGCGTCATGGTGGTCCTCGTCATCGATGTAAGTAAATTTACATTTTACGATGGCATGCAAATTTCCTAAGGCCTTTTCACTTTAGCCAAGCCGGTTCCGAAATTCAACAGGTTTTTGAAAATATTTTTTCATTCGTTGTTTTCATGAAAAAAATCAGCCATAATCCATTCGACCGATTTTGACCATCCGACAATCCAAGCGCATGCGTATCGAACGACACCCCATTTCCAGTGCCTGCCAACTGATCTCGCTCCATTTCGGCGGGCAGGGCGGCGGCACCAAGGTCTACATCCAGGCCGCGCTGCACGCGGACGAAGTGCCCGGCATGCTGGTCGCCCAGTTCCTGCGCCGGCGCCTGGAACAGCTCGAGAGCGAAGGCGCGTTGAAGGGCGAGGTCGTGCTGGTGCCGGCCGCGAACCCGCTCGGCCTGGCGCAGGCGCTGCACGGCACGCCGTTCGGGCGCTTCGACCTTTCCACCGGCATCAACTTCAACCGCGCCTTCCGGCACGTGGCCGACGAACTGAAACACAGCCTGGCGGGCCGGCTGGGAACGCAAGTGGAGGCCAACGTCGGCCTGGTCCGCTCCCATGCACGGGACGCCGTCGCTGCCTGGGAGGTGCGCAACGACGCCGAGGCGCTGAAGAAGACGCTCCTTGCGCTGGCCATCGATGCGGACATCGTGCTCGATCTGCACTGCGATAACGAAGCCGTGCTGCACCTGTACGCCGGCACGCCCCTGCTGGAACAGGTGCGCCCGCTGGCGAACCTGCTCGGCGCACGCGCGGTCCTGCTCGCGCTGGCGGCCGGGGAGGAGCCGTTCGACGAAGCCTGTTCGCGCCTGTGGTGGGACCTGGCCGCGCACTTCGGCCCCGACATTCCCATTCCCCCCGCCTGCACGGCGGTCACGGTGGAGCTGCGCGGGGAGATGGACGTCGGCTATGAACCGGCGCAGCGCGATGCTGAGGCCATCCTGCAATACCTGGCCTGGCGCGACGTGCTCGACATCCCGCGCGCGCCGCTCCCCGCGCCGCAGTGCGCGGCGACGCCGCTCGAAGGCGTGGAGCCGGTGGCGGCGCCGCATGCGGGCGTGGTGGTGTTCCTGAAGGATCTGGGCGCGGCGGTCGACGCCGGCGAGACGCTGGCCGACCTGATCGACCCGGTGAGCGGGACCGTCACGCCGCTGCGCGCGAGCCGGCCCGGTGTCCTGTTCGCGCGCACGGCGCACCGGCATCTGCTGCGCGGCATGCAGGTGTGTAAGCTGGCCGGCCGCAGCGCCTGGCGCAGCGGCAGCCTACTGAGCCAATGACATGCGCCTGCGACTGCCCAACACCTTCGTCCTGCTGTTCGCCATCCTGGCCCTGATCGCGGCCGCGACCTGGCTGGTGCCGGGCGGGCACTATGGGACCCACCTCGTCGACGGCCGCCAGTTGATCGATCCGGCCGCCTTCCAGTACGTGGCCAGCTCGCCCCAAGGCGTGGTTGCCCTGCTGATGGCGCCCATCAAGGGCTTCGTCGAGGCGGCCCTCATCATCGGCTTCGTGCTGATCGTGGGCGGCGCGTTCGCGGTGCTGCAAAAGACGGCGGCGGTCGACGCCTTTATCATGACGGTCGCGCGGGCCCATGCCCATTCGCGCCTGGTGCGCACCTTGCTGATCCCGGTGTTCGTGGCGATGTTCTCGCTGGGCGGGGCCAGTTTCGGCATGGCCGAGGAGGCCATTCCCTTTGTCCTGATCTTCGTGCCGCTGGCGCTGGCGCTGGGCTACGATTCGATCGTCGGGGTCGCGATTCCGTTCGTGGGCTCCCAGGTCGGGTTCGCGGTGGCTTTCCTCAATCCCTTCAACGTCGGCATCGCCCAGGGCATCGCCGGGGTGCCCATCTTTTCCGGGCTGGGTTACCGGGTGGTGCTGTGGCTGGTGGCCACGGCTCTGACCAGTGCGTTTCTCATGTGGTACGCGGCGCGGATCAAGCGCGATCCATCCCGCTCGCCGACCTACGAGCAGGATCTGGTCCGGCGCGCCGTGGGCGGGGAGGGCGCGCGGCTCGAGCGCATGACGCGCACCCACGCCGCAGTATTGGGTATTTTCGCGCTGGCGCTGGGGACGATGATCTTCGGGGTGGTGCGCTACCAGTGGTTCATCGAGGAGATCGCCGCGCTGTTCCTGGCCCTGGCGATCGCGGTCGGACTGGCCGCCCGCCTGACGCCGGACGACTTCGTGGCCGCCTTCCTGCACGGGGCGCGCGACCTGGTCGGCACGGGCCTCGTGATCGCGCTCGCCCGCGGCACCATGGTGCTGGCGCGCGACGCGCACATCATCGACACCATGCTGCACGGGCTGATGCCCCTGGTGCAGTCGGCGCATCCGGTGTTCGCCGCGCAGAAGATGTTCGCGATCCAGTCCGTGATCAACTTCTTCATCCATTCCGGCAGCGGCCAGGCCGCCCTGACCATGCCGATCATGGCGCCCCTGGCCGATCTGGTGGGAGTGACGCGGCAGACCGCGATCCTCGCCTTCCAGCTGGGCGAACTGACCACGCCGGTCATTCCGACCTCGGGCATCACCGTGGGCGTGCTGGCGCTGGCCCGTATTCCCTGGCTGACCTGGGCCCGTTGGATGCTGCCCCTGCAGATCGCATTTCTCGGCTTCGCCCTGGCGGCGCTGGCGCTGGCGGCACTGCTGGGCTGGCACTGAAACCGGCCCGGCCGCCGGTCAAGGCATCAGCCGCGCCGGGCGGCTTCGATCTTCGCGATGTCGATCTTCGTCATCGTCATCATCGCCTCGAACGCGCGCTTGGCCGCGGCCGGGTCGGGGTCGGAGATGGCGGCCATGAGGGCGCGCGGCGTGATCTGCCACGACAGGCCCCACTTGTCCTTGCACCAGCCGCAGGCGCTCTCCTGGCCGCCGTTGTTGACGATGGCGTTCCACAGGCGGTCGGTCTCGGCCTGGTCGTCGGTGGCGATCTGGAAGGAGAAGGCTTCGCTATGCTTGAACTGGGGGCCGCCGTTCAGGCCGATACAGGGGATGCCGGCCACCGTGAACTCGACGACGAGCTCGTCGCCCTGGTGGCCAGCCGGATAGTCGCCCGGCGCGCGCTGGATCGCGGTGACCGCGCTGTCGGGAAAGGTCTCGGCGTAGAACCGCGCGGCGTCGGCCGCGTCACCGTTGAACCAAAGGCAAACCGTATTCTTTGCGCTCATCTTCATGCTCCGGCGGGTGAAGGGACAGGACCGCTATCCTATCCCAGCTCCGCCGGGCATGGCGCGCTCACTTGCCTTTGTAAATACCGGCTTCGATGATGACGTCGCCGTTCTTCACGAAGTAGGTCGACTTCTTCTCGATCTCTTTACTGGTCGGGTTGTTGTAGCGGTAGTCGACCCAGCCCTTGCCCTTGGAGGCGGCCGTGTCGATGATCTCCTTGCGGAACAGCTTGCCGTCGGCGTCGGGCAGCACCACGAGGTTCTTGCCGATCAGCTTGGGATTGATGGGATGGGCGAGCTGGGTGCCGTCCAGGGCGCGCACGCCGACATAGACGTCGCCGGACATGAACAACGGGTTCTTGGCGTTCACTTCGCGAATCAGGGCGTCCTTGCCGTTCTTCTGCATGTAGGCCACCGCCTTGTCCACCAGCGCGACCGCGGTCGCCGGATCGTCGTCCGCGAACGCCGGGCCACACGACAACACGAGCATTGCAAACAGTGTAAGCATCAGCTTTTTCATCATCGTCTCCTCTGGTGGGTGGATTTGCGATTCGAGCATAGCTCAAGGGCAGGAAAAGATGAAGCGGCGAATGCTCAGTCCCGGTCGGGAGCCCCCAGCGGAAACAACGGTCGGTAGGGGCGGGCTTCTTCCACGGCGCGGGCGAACGAGGGGCGCGCCAGCAGGCGTGAGCGATAGGCGCGCAGGGTGGGGAAGGATGCCGGGATCGGATGCGTCCAGTCCGCGTAGAACAGGGACGGCGCGGCGGCGCAGTCGGCCAGCGTGAAGTCGGCGCCGGTAGCCCAGGTGCGGCCCGCCAGCTGTTGTTCCAGCCACGCATAGGCGAGGTCCAGCTTTTCCTGTGCGTGCGCCAGGCCGTCCGCGGCTTTCTGGGCATCGCCGGTCAGCGCACCGTCGACGGCGCGCTGCACCGGTGTCATCACGTGCAGGTCGAAGAAGCGGTCGTGGAAGCGCACGTCGAGCGCGGCACGCGGCTCGTCGGGCAGCAGGCGCACGGGGCCCGGGTGGTTCAGCTGCAGATACTCGATGATGATGCTGGTCTCGACGACGCTGCGACCGTCGTCCACGAGCACCGGGAACTTTCGCAGCGGCCAGCGCGCCAGCCACTCCTGCACGTGCTGGGGCGTGTCCGGGCCAATGCAGCGGAATTCGAACGGCGTGCCGTTCTCATACAGCGCGACGAGGACC
>DASRUW010000582.1:0-7445 GCA_035655255.1 Telluria sp.
CGGACGATCTCGGAATGCCGGAGCTGGCGGAGCTGATCTCCCAGGACGCCGGCATGACCGCCAAGATGCTGGGCGTGGCCAACAGCTCGGCCTACCATCGCCCGAACCGGGTGATCGGCCTGGAGCAGTCGCTCGTCTCCCTCGGCACGGACATGATCAAGACGCTGGTGATCAGCGAGTCCGTGTTCCAGACCTTTAACAACTTCCCCCATTCGGGCAGCACCGACTTGCGCCCGTTCTGGAAGTCGTCCATCACGGCCGCCCTGGTGGCACGCGACATCGCGCGCCGCCTCGACTACGCCCACACCGAGGAAGCCTACCTGGCCGGCCTGCTGCACAACGTGGGCCGCCTGGCCCTGCTGGCGACGGCCCCCAAGGAATACGCCTTCAACTTCACCGCGCGCGACGACGAGGACCTGTGCGCCGTCGAACTGCGCACCCTGCAGATCACCCACGCCGAGGCGGGCGCCTGGCTGGTCGAACGCTGGAACCTCGATTCCTTCCTGGCCGACGCGGTGCTGTACCACCACGAGCCGGGCGAGCGCCTGGAAAGCGCGCATCCCCTGGTGCGCATCGTGCGGCTGGCGCATCTGCTGGCACACCATCCCGACGACGAGATCGCGCTGGGGCAGGCCTCGGCCCTGTGCGGCCTGGCCCTGGACGAGACGCTGGACCTGCTGGCCGGCGCCGAACGCCAGGTCGACAAGTCCGCTGCCTACCTCGGCATCGACCTGGCCGGGGCCGACGACGTGCCGCAGCCGCCGGCCTACGCGCCGCCCCCCGCGGACCCGGTGCAGCAGCGCCTGTCCGAGGAAGTGCGCAACCTGGTGCTGGTGTCCGAGGTCGGCCAGACCTTCGCGCGCCAGCAGGGCGAGACCGGCCTGCTCGAGTCCGTGGTGCGCTCAGCGCGCATCCTGTTCGACCTCGAGACCGCCGTGGTCCTGATGGAGAACCCCACCGGCCAGGCGCTGGTCGGCGTGCCCGTCGGGGAGCACCAGCGCATCGCCGAATTCTCGCTGCCGCTCGCGCGCGGCGGCCTGGTGATCGAAGCTGCGGCCGAACGCAAGCCCGTGTTCGTCGGGCGCGGCGCGGCCGGCACCTCGCTGGCCGAGGAACAGCTGCTGCGCATGCTGGGCACCGAGACCATGATCTGCGTGCCCCTGGTCGCCGGGGCGCGCTGCCTGGGCGTTCTGATCGGCGGCGCCAGCACCTGGCAGGCCGAGATCCTGCGCAAGCGCGAACGCTTCCTGCTCGCTTTCGGCTCGCAGGCCGCGGGCGCGTTGGAGACGGCGATGTCCGAGCGCGGCTACGCGCGCCGCCAGCTGGCCCACGTGGCCGAGGAATACCGCGAAGCTTCGCGCCGCCTGGTGCACGAGGTGAACAACCCGCTGTCGATCATCAAGAACTACCTGAGCGTCCTGGACGGCAAGCTGGCCCGCAACGAGCCGGTGCAGGGCGAGATGTCGATCCTGAACGAGGAGATCGACCGCGTCGGCAACCTGATCACCGGCCTGGCCGACTTGCAGCCCAGCGCCACGCCGCGCGCCACCGACGTGGCCAAGGTGGCGGACGACGTGCTGCGCCTGTTCCGCACCACCGGCTACGTGCCTGACGCCGTGCAGATCGTGGCCGACATGGGCGGCAATGCGAGCGAGGTCGAGGGCGACGCCGACATGCTCAAGCAGGTGCTGGTCAATCTCGTGAAGAACGCCGTCGAGGCGCTCGGCGACGAAGGCCGGATCGAGATCGTCAACCGCGGCCATGTCAACCGCGACCGCAAGCTCTACCTCGAACTGGCCGTCTGCGACAACGGTCCCGGCATGCCGACTGAGGTGCTGGCCAACCTGTTCACGCCGGTGCGCTCGACCAAGGACGGCAGCAACCGCGGGCTGGGCCTGTCGATCGTGCACAGCCTCGTGAAGAAGATGCAGGGCCTGGTGAGCTGCCGCAGCGGCCGCACCGGTACCAGCTTCGAAATCCTGCTGCCCGTCCGCGGCGGCGCCAGCAACCTTCCCGCCGCGCAGACCCGCGCCCTGGATTCCGTGTAAGGCCGGCCGATGACTCACCCAGCTGCACCTGGCCTGCCCGACGCGCTGCCGCGCCTCCTGCTGGTCGACGACGAGCCGCGCCTGCTCGCGTCCCTGCACGCCCTCCTGGACGGCAAGGGCTACGAACTGGTCACGGCGACCAACGGCGCCGAGGCGCTGACCCAGCTCAATCGCCTGCACTTCGACCTGGTCCTGCTCGACCTGCGCCTGCCCGACATCAGCGGGCACCAGATCATGGACTACATGAACGAGAAGGGCATCGACGCGGACGTGATCGTGATGAGCGGCGACGTCGGCATCGAGGCCGCCATCGGCGCCTTGAAGCGTGGCGCCTACGACTACCTGCGCAAGCCCTATAGCCGCGAGGAGCTGCTCAAGACCGTCGGCAACGCCCTCACCAAGCGCGCGCTGGCCGAGGCGAACGCGCGCATCGCCATGCAGCTGGAGACGTCCGAAAAGCTGTACCGCTACCTGGTGGACAGTTCGCCGGACATCATCTACACCCTGAACCACGAAGGCAAGTTCACTTTCGTGAACGACCGCGCCTACGCACTGCTCGGCCTCACGCGCGATGAGCTGCTCGGCAAGCACTACTCGATGCTGGTGCACGAGGAGGACCTGGAGCGGGCCCGCTACGTGTTCAACGAGCGCCGTGTCGACGCGCGCGCCTCGCGCAACGTGGAGCTGCGCCTCAAGTGCTTCAACGGCAATGGCCTGGAGCGCACCTTCAACAACACGGTGATGAACATCTCGCTCAACTCGGTCGGCATGCACGTGCCGGACAGCGGGGTGAAGAAGCACGAGTTCTTCGGCACCTACGGCGTCGCGCGCGACATCACGGAGCGCAAGCGCGCCGAGGAGCTGATCTCCTACCAGGCCTACCACGACATCCTGACCGACCTGCCGAACCGCGTGCTGTTCACCGACCGCCTCGGCCTGGCCGTGATCCAGGCCAAGCGCAAGAAGACCGAGCTGGCCGTGATGTTCATCGACCTGGACCGCTTCAAGCTGGTCAACGACACGCTCGGCCACGTCAAGGGCGACGAGCTGCTGCAGCAGGTGGCGGAGCGTCTCAAGGCCTGCCTGCGCCGCGGCGACACGCTGGCGCGCCAGGGCGGCGACGAATTCACCATCGTGCTGCCGGAGTTGCGCGACCGCGCCGACGCGGTGGCCATCGCCGACAAGTTCCTGTCCTGCCTGGAGGCGCCGTTCGACCTGGATGGACACGCCGTGCACATCTCCGCCTCGATCGGCATCGCGGTCTATCCGCACGACGGCGAGACCATCGACGAGCTGCTGCGCCACGCCGACATCGCCATGTACCAGGTCAAGGGCGAGGGCAAGAACGGCCACGCCTTCTACGACCACGCCATGCGCGACATGTCGCACCAGAAGATCGTGCTGGAGCAGAGCCTGCGCAAGGCCCTGGAGCAGGGCGAGCTGGAGATGTACTACCAGCCGCAGGTCGACGTCGAAACCGGCCGCGTCGTCGGCGCGGAAGGCCTGATGCGCTGGAACCACCCGACCCGCGGCCTGCTGACCGCCGGCGAATTCCTGCCCTTCGCGGAGGAAAACGGCCTGATGCTGCCGATCTCGGACTGGATGATCGGCGCCTTGTGCCGCGACCTGCTGGCCTGGAACGCGCACGGGGGCGACGACCTGAAGCTCTCGCTCAACCTGTCGCCCCAATACCTGGACCGCGGCGACTTCTTCGAGAAGATGCGCGGGGCCCTGGTCCGCTACGGGATCTCGCCGTCCCAGATCGAAGTGGAGATCACCGAGAACATCTGCATCCGCAATCCGCAGCACGCGCTGGAGCAGTTGAAGCGCATCGGGCAGCTCGGGGTATCGATCGCCATCGACGATTTCGGCACCGGCTATTCCTCCTTGTCCTACCTGCACCGCTTCCCGGTGCAGACCATCAAGATCGACCAGTCCTTCGTGCAGGAGATCGGCGACGAAGCCGGGCACTACCCGGTCATTCTCGCCATCATCTCCATCGCGCGCGGGCTTGGCCTGCACCTCGTCGCCGAAGGCGTCGAGACGGAAGTGCAGGCGCGCTACCTGCAGGCGAACGGCTGCCACACGATGCAGGGTTATTTTTATCACCGTCCGATCGCGTTGGCGCACTTCCTCAGCGTGCTGCAGGAACAGCGCCCCGCACCGGACGCACCGCGCCTGGCGATCCAGGCATAAGGCCTGCCCATGAATCCGACGTTCTCCTCCCTGCTCACACCCCCCAGGGAAACCCTGTACAGCGCCGAATTCCTGCGCGCGAAGCCGCTGGCCGAACGCGGCGACGCGCAGGCCCAGCACGCGCTCGGCTACATGTATGCCAGCGGCCAGGGCGTGCCGCGGAACGAGGAGCTGGCGCTGCTGTGGTACGGCCGCGCCGCCAACGCGGGCCTGGAACTGGCCCAGTACAACCTGGGCGTGATGTACCAAAAGGGGCAGGGCACGGAGCCGAACCTGGAGCAGGCGGCGTATTGGTACCGCCTCGCCGCGGAGCAGGGCTACGCCGCCGCGCAGTACAACCTGGGCTGGATGTACGCCAAGGGCCAGGGCGTGAAGGCCGACAGCCAGCGCGCCATGTACTGGTTCAGCCAGGCGGCCGAACAGGGTGACCCCGGCGCGCAGAACAACCTCGGTTTGATGTACGAGACGGGCAAGGGCGTGCCGCAGGACCAGGAGCAGGCTATCGCCTGGTACCGTCGCGCGGCGGAGCAGGGCTACGCCCGCGCCCAGTTCACGCTGGGCCTGCGCTACGACAGCGGCCAGGGCGTGAGCCAGGACGCGCAGACCGCCTTCGCCTGGTTCCGCAAGGCGGCCGAACAGGGCTACGCGCCGGCGCAGTTCAACCTCGGCCTCAAATACGACAAGGGCCAGGGCGTGCCGCAGGACAGCCGCCGCGCCATCGTCTGGTACCGGCGCGCCGCCGAACAGGGCCACGCCAGCTCGCAGTTCAACCTGGCCCTGATCTACGAGAGCGGCCACGGCGTGGAACGCGACGACGAACAGGCCCTCGTTTGGTTCCTCCGGGCCGCCGAACAGGGCCACAGCGGGGCGCAGGACAATCTCGGCCTGCGCTACGAGCACGGCCAGGGCGTCGAGCAGGACTACGCGGCGGCGGCCGACTGGTACTGCAAGGCCGCCGAACAGAATTCGCCCAGCGCCCAATACCATCTCGCCCTGCTGTACGAAGCGGGGCACGGCGTGCCGGCCGACAGCGTCCTGGCGATCAAGTGGTGCCAGCGCGCCGCCGGCCAGGGCCACGTCCAGGCCCAGTTCAACCTCGCACTGCGCTACGAGAGCGGCCACGGCGTGACGCAGGACGCGCGCATGGCGCTGACCTGGGCGCTGCGAGCCGCGGAGCAGCACTACGCGCCGGCCCAGGTCATGGCGGCCCGCCTCCTGGACGGCGACCTGGCGGGGGCGCCCGATCCGCAGCGCGCCCTGGCCTGGTACCAGCGCGCCGCGGAGCTCGGCCACCCGCAGGCGGAATTCGCGCTCGGCCTGCGCTACGACGCCGGCCAGGACGTGCCGCAGGATTACGAGGCCGCCCACTTCTGGTACCTGCGCGCAGCGCGCCAGTCCCATGCGCGCGCCCAGTTCAATCTTGGCCTGATGTGCGCCAACGGCCACGGCACCGAGCGCGACCTGGCCCACGCCTGCGCCTGGCTGATGCAGGCCGGCCGCAATGGGCATGCCCCGGCCCGGCGCTTCCTGCCGCGGGTCGAGCATCGTCTTGCGCCGCAGCAACTTGCGCTGGTGCGCCGCCTGGCGGCGGAAGCCTGAGGCCGCGGAACAACTTAACCTAGATCAACCGCAAATCCGGCCAGGCCCGCTACGATTGAGCCCCATCAATCGTTCGGCGATGTACACATGCACGCACCGGCCAGCAATCTCGCCAGTCTTCTGGCCAACTCCAGCTTGTTCGGCATGCTGGACGAGGAGCACCTGGCCAGGCTCGCCGCCCACACGAGCGTCCTGCGCCTGGACGCCAACAGCCGCGTGGTGGCCGCCGGCGACCGCGCCGCCGGCACCTTCTGGATCGTGTACGGGCAGGTCAAGATCGGCGTGAACAGCCGGGATGGCTGCATGCGCGTGATCGCCATCCTGGGCGCGGCCAAGTGTTTCGGGCTGGGGGAAATGCTGCATGATCAGCCCTACCTCGCAAGCGTCAGCACGACCGACGATTCGATGCTGCTGCATGTCGAGCGGGAGGCGATGCTGGAGGCTGCCCGCGACAATTTCGCGTTCGCGTGCGAGCTCATGCAATGCATGGGGCGCCAGTACTACACCCTCATGCGCGACCTGGGCGAGAGCATCCAGAGCGCGCGCCTGCGCCTGGCCGGTTACCTGTTGCGCCATGCGCAGCCGAACCCCTCGGAACCGGTGGAACTGGTGGCCAGCAAGGCGGTGATCGCCTCGCGCCTGAATGTCACGCCCGAGACCATGTCGCGCCTGCTGCGCGAATTCAGCTACGAAGGCCTCATCGAGGTGACCGGGCGTCGCATCACTGTGCTGGACTGGGACCGCATGGCGGCCCTGGTATGAAACGCCGCGGTATTTTTTGAAGGAGCATGTCATGTCTAGCCCACGCCTGAAGCGCCTCGCGAGCGCCCTGCTGGTCTGCGTTCCCCTGGCCGCCAGCGCCGCCGCGCCGGTGATCGATGTGTACAAGAGTCCCACCTGCGGCTGCTGCGAGGCGTGGGTCAGGCACCTGCGCGCCAACGGCTTCACGGTCAACGCCCACGACGTGCAGGATCCGGCGCAGTACCGCGCCAAGTCCGGAATTCCGGAGCAGCTGGGTTCCTGCCATACCGCGACCGTGCAAGGCTATGTGCTGGAAGGTCACGTGCCGGCCGCCGACGTCAAGCGCCTGCTGGCGGCCAAGCCCAAGGCCAAGGGGTTGGCCGTGCCGGGCATGGTGGCGGGTTCGCCCGGCATGGAGGGCGCGCGCCGCGACGCCTACGACGTGCTGCTGGTGCAGGATGGCGGCCAGACGGCCGTCTACCATCACTACGCGCAGTAAGGCCCCGGTCCGTCCGAAGCGGACGCGCCCCGGCAGCCCAAGCCGCTACACTGGGGCATGCCTGTCTCTACCGCCGATGACGACGAGGAACCGGCGAGCCTCGACGAATGCCGCCGCTGCGGCCTGTGGAAGAATGCGACCCAGGCCGTGGGCGGGCGCGGCGCGCGCCGCGCGCGCATCATGCTGGTCGGCGAGCAGCCGGGCGACCAGGAGGACCTGGCCGGGGAGCCCTTCGTCGGCCCCGCCGGCGCCCTGCTGGACCGCGCCATCGCCGCGGCGGGCCTGGACCGGGCCAGGCTCTATGTGACCAACGCCGTCAAGCACTTCAAGTGGGCGCCGCGCGGCAAGCGCCGCATGCACAA
>DASRUW010000583.1:0-5995 GCA_035655255.1 Telluria sp.
GGCGTCGCTCGCGTTCGCTGCGCTCGGCATGTCCGCCAACATGATCGGCTGGGCCGGCACCGTCGCCGGCGCCATTGCAGCCGGCATCGTCTTTCTATATCTCGCCAAGTGGGTCGAGAAGCGCCGGGGCGGCATGCTCCACTGCCGCAGCTGCGCACGCCGCACGCCGCTGCGCTAGCCTGAACTGGAAAAACCGGCGCGAAGGCAGGTTCACCTACCAGCACACGGTCAACCCGACAGTTGACGCACGCGGGCGGTCCCGGACTGGCGAACGGACGACACTACCGGTTCACGTCAGTTCGGACGGCATGCTTGGGGGACATATGGCACGTGTGCGCACGCATCGGTATGGGAAATGGGCGGCGGCCTTGGTCCTGCTGCTGGCTGGCGCCGCGCGGGCGGAACCGCAGGCGCACGAACACTGGACGATGACCGACCTCGGCACCCTGGCCGGGCCGGACTCCCCGGCTGGCTCCGCGGCAAACGCCATCAATGAGCGCGGCCAGGTCGCCGGAGCCAGCGGCCCGGGCGGCACGGATGCCTACGCGGTCAGGTGGACCGGCGGCGTGATCGAGCCGCTCGGCCCCCAGCCTGGGCCGCCATCGGTCGGCACCGCGATCAACAACGCGGGACAGGTCGTCGGGTATTACGAGCCGAGCGCCTTGCGCCTTCCGGCCCTGTTCGAGGGCAGCCAGGTGCGTGCCCTGAGCCAGGCGCCCGGGTTTGCCTGGGGCATCAATGACCACGGCGAAGTTGTCGGCCGGGTCTTCTCGGTGTCCAAGCGCATCGCGGTCGCATTCTCATACCTGCACGGCACCCTGCGCGAGCTGAGTACCCTCGGCGGTGACTTTAGCGATGCCCGCGGGATCAACAACCGCGGCGTGATCGTGGGATCGAGCGCAACCACCGGCGGCGGCGCACACGCGTTCATCTACAGCAGTGGCGCGATGCGCGACCTGGGCACCCTGGGCGGTCCGGACTCGAGCGCGAGCGCCATCAATGAAGTCGACGAGGTGGTCGGGTCGAGCCGGATCGACAGCACGACCTACAACCGGCATGCCTTCCTGTACTCGATGCACTGGATGCAGGACCTCGGGACCCTCGGCGGCGCCAGCAGCGGCGCAAACGCCATCAACAACCGCGGGCAAATCGTGGGCAGCAGCACGACGGCGAGCGGCGCCGAACATGCCTTCCTCTACCGCCGGGGCAAGATGCTCGACCTTAATGCGCTGCCCGAGCTGCAAGGCACGGGCTGGACCCTGGTGACCGCGAACGGCATCAACGACGCCGGCCAGATCGTGGGCACCGGGCAGCACAACGGCTTCACGCGGGCGTTCCTGCTCACGCCCCATCCCGGTCGCCGGTAGGCGCTAGCGCGTTAGCGTCAGTTCCATGGTTTGCGATAGGATTGGAGACCCCTCCCGCAACGGTTCCAGTTCGCCCACCGGCAAAAAGCCGAGGCGATGGTACAGGCGCGTGGCGGGCGTGTCTCCCCATGTGACGCCGAGCCTGGCAAGACGCGCTCCGCGCGATGCGGACCAGTCGATCGCTGTTTGGAGCAACGCCGCCGCAATGCCACGGCCGCGCGCTTCCGGCGCCACCCACACCTGATAGAAATTGACCACGGATGCGTCGTCCGCATCCACTTTCGCCCAGGTCAGGCCGACCGCTTGCCCGTCCAGTTCAGCGATGAGTGGATAGTCGCGGGGCGATGCCGCGGCGGCGATGAGCCGCGACTGCCAGTACTCTCCGGGGAGCCTTTCTTCTTCGGCTACGGTTCGCGCAAACGCGTCGGGCGAATCGGCGAGCGAGCGCAGCCGCAGCATCCGGTACACCGGCCATTCGTCCTTCGTGAGCAAGCGGATAGTTGGGTCAGTCAAGCTGTTTGATGGTTCCATTTCTGGGCGTGGCGAATTCGTGAAACAGGTCGCCGAGGTAGGTCGCCAGATCCTGCTCCGCAATATCGTCCGGCACCACGAAATCGGCTGGCCGCCGCTTCCCATCGCTGCCGAGGTAGTACGCGCTCCAGCCGGCTTGGACTCGTGTCACGGCAATGTGTTTTCCGAAGACATTGAAGCGCAATTCGTGCATGGGAGGGGCAAGCGTGTGCTAACGGATCGATATCACCGATTGTAGCAGCGGATGTGCCTGCGCCGAAGTTGCGGTAAGTCTCCTGCCGTCCTAAACTCCAGGCATGGCCTGCTGTTGTGTTCAATAGCAGGGAGCGAACATGGACGCGATCTCTTCCACTTTATCCACGCTGGCCTCGGCCAGCACGAGCACCACTTCATCGGTGGCCCGGACCGCCGACGCTTCGTTCGCCCAAAACGCGGTCGCGCTCTCCGCGGATTCCGCCGTCGTGTCCCTGCTTGGTGTCAATGGCTCCGCGGGGAGGACCTACGATGCATCTGGTCTGTTCAATGCGGTAGCGCAGGCTGGGACGCTGGCCGCGGGCAGTGGTCAAGCCTCGGTCGATCAACAGGTGCTTGCGTCGTTACAGTCGGCGAATGCCGGCGTCTCGGGTCTTGACGCGCTGGCGGCAAAGGTTGCGGCGAACGGCTTTGACCTGAACGCCAGCTACGCTGCGATCCTGAAGCAAAGGCCGGCGGAGGCGTCCAGTGTGATCGCCGATGCGACGGCGCAGGGGATTATTTCGAGCATCTCGACTTGGGCATGAGTTCGCCAAATCTGCATTGATGGGTGCTGTGGTGCCTCCGGCCGGAATCGAACCGGCACGCCTTTCGGCGCTTGATTTTGAGTCAAGTGCGTCTACCAATTCCGCCACAGAGGCAGCACCGTACAACCTGAGCCGAACATTATAGACCAGGATACAACGTCCGTATACTGCCGCTCCGCAGCCAATCGGCGTATGATCTCGTCTACTTTTCAGCTCTTGCCGCACTGAACGCTGCGGCCGCCTCATGAAGAAAAGCAAGATTCGGGAAATTATCCTCGGCAAGGCGCTCGATCCCCTGAAGACGGAAACCCGCCATTCGATGGCGCTGGTGGCTTTTCTGGCCTGGGTCGGCCTCGGTGCGGACGGCTTGTCGTCCTCGGCTTACGGTCCGGAAGAGACCTTCCGCGCCCTCGGCGTCCATACCCACCTCGGCTTGTACCTGGCGCTGGCCACGGCCGTTACCGTGTTCGTCATCGCGCTGGCCTACAACCAGGTGATCGAGCTGTTCCCGACCGGCGGCGGTGGCTACCGGGTCGCGACCAAGCTGGTCGGGCCGTATCTCGGCCTGGTGTCCGGCTGCGCGCTGATCCTCGACTACGTGCTCACCATCGCGATCTCGATCGCCTCCGGCGTCGATGCGCTCGCGTCCTTCCTCCCGCTCGGCTTCCAGGACTACAAGCTGTGGGCCGAGGCCTTCTTCATCGGCGTGCTGATCGTGATGAACCTGCGCGGCCTGAAGGAGGCGATCCAGATCCTGCTGCCCATCTTCCTCGGCTTCGTGGCGACCCACCTGGTGCTGATCGTGTACGGACTGGTGGCCCACGCCCAGCACCTGCCCGCGCTGATCCCGAACACGATGGCCGAGACCACCGAACTGGCCAAGAGCATCGGCTGGGCCGGCGTGGCCGGCACGCTGCTGCTCGCGTACTCCCAGGGCGGCGGTACCTACACGGGCCTCGAGGCCGTGTCGAACAACGTCAACATGCTGGCCGAACCGCGCGTGCGGACCGGGAAGATGACCATGCTGTACATGGCCTTGTCGCTGGCCGTGACGGCGGGCGGCATCATCCTGCTCTACCTGCTGTGGGACGCGCGCCCGGTGCAAGGTGAAACCCTCAACGCGACCACCTTCAAGGCCATCATCGCCAACATGGGCCTGGGCGGATCGGTCCTGAACCAGGTGCTGCTGGTGATCGTGCTGGCCTTCGAGGCGGGCCTGCTGTTCGTCGCGGCCAACACGGGCTTCCTCGGCGGCCCCTCCGTCCTGTCCAACATGGCGGCCGATTCCTGGGTGCCGCACAAATTCCGCTACCTTTCCACCCGCCTGGTTACGCAGAACGGCATCCTGGTGATGGGCATCGCCGCGCTGGCGATCCTGTTCTGGACCCGCGGCCAGGTCACGCTGCTGGTGGTCCTCTATTCGCTGTCCGTGTTCCTGACCTTCGCGATCTCGCTGTTCGGCCTGTGCCGCTACTGGTGGCAGAACCGCAAGACGCCCGGCCAGCACTGGGTGCGCCGCATGCTGCTGTCCGCGTTGGGTTTCGTGATCTGCGCGGGCATCCTGGCGATCCTGCTGGTCGAACGCTTCGCGGAAGGCGGCTGGGCCACGGCCCTGATCATCGCGGCGATGGCGACCCTGTGCTACTACATCCGCGAGCACTACCGCGAAACCAAGCGCGCCATCCATTCGGTGGACGAGGTGTTCGCCAGCCAGCCGTTCGGCCCCGGCACGACCGAGATCGAACCGAATCCGGAAGACCAGACCGCCGTCTTCATCGTCGGCACCTCGCGCGGCGGCGGCTTGCACGCGCTGCTGTGGGTGCAGCGCATGTTCCCCGGCCACTTCAAGAACTTCCTGTTCGTGAACGCGCGCACGGTCGATTCGCACGTCTACGGCGGCGAGGGCGCGCTCGAAAAGATCCGCACCGAGGCCGAGGAGACGCTGGAATTCTTCGTCGACTTCTGCCACAGCCACGGCATGGCGGCCGCGTCCTACATCGGTTTCGGCACCGACGCGGTGGACGAGATCACCCGCATGTGCGAGGAGATCAACCGCGAATACCCCAACGCGATTTTCTTCACCAGCAAGCTGATCTTCGCGAACGATAACTGGCTCACGCGCGTGCTGCACAACCAGGCGGCCTTGGCGGTGCAGCGCCGCCTGCACCTCGAAGGCCTGCAGATGGTGATCCTGCCGATGAAGGTTTGACCCCCAAGGAGACGTCGATGCGCACCTGGCTGTTCGTGATGCTCACCGCGTGCGGCGCCGCCCAGGCGCAAGCGCCCAAGCCCGCCTGCGGCGGACCGGAACACCGCCAATTCGACTTCTGGGTCGGGCGCTGGGACGTGTTCAACCCGGCCGGGAAGAAGGTGGGGGAAAGCTGGATCGAGCCCTTCGCCAACGGCTGCGGCATCGAGGAGCATTGGCAGAGCACGAACGGCGTCAGCGGCCGCAGCCTGAACATGTACGACGCGTCCGACCGGCAGTGGCACCAGGCCTGGGTGGACAGCAGCGGCAGCCGCCTGTTGCTCGACGGCGCCCTGGTGGACGGCAAGATGGTGCTGGCGCGCGGCCAGCGCGACCGCGTCACCTGGAGCGTCAACCCGGACGGGTCGGTGCGCCAGCATTGGGAAGCTTCGAAGGACGGCGGGGCCACCTGGGCCACGTCCTTCGACGGCGGATACGTCAAGCGCCCCTGAGGCGCGGGCTCAGGGCAGGCGGCGGTACAGCCGGAAACGCTCGTTGCGGTCGGCCGGACGCCGGCCTTCCCACAGCAGCTCCATGCGGCCGGCGCGCAGGGAGGGCTCCACTTCCTTCGTGTCGCGCACCGACACGGCATCCTGCATCAGCACGTAGCTGCAGCGCGGCTTGTCCAGGCCCGCGAAGGGCAGCTTGCCGAAGTAGGCGAAGGAAGCGCGTTGGGCCGGGCCCACGTTGGTGTCGATGCAGTCCACGTCCGGCGGCAGCCTGGCGACGATCTGCGCGGCCACGCTGTCGTAGCTCTTGCTGTAGTTAAGCTCGGGCAGGAACAGCGTCATGAGCAGCACCCACAGCAGGATCAAGCCGCCCGAGGACAGCACCACCGCGCGCCACAGCACGGACGGCTGGCGCGAGATCCGCCAGCGCACCAGGAAGAACCAGCCCACCGTCGCCGCCAGCGCGACCACGAAGGCGATCAGGCCGAACTGCGGCTGGAAGCCGGGCACCAGCTTGAGGACGTTCCTGGACAGCTGCGCCGGCCAGCCGCTCAGCTTGGCGATCCAGAATAGCCAGATCAGCCCCGCGATCATGGTCAGCACCATCACCGAGAACCAGTC
>DASRUW010000584.1:0-2773 GCA_035655255.1 Telluria sp.
TTGACCAGGGCAACCGCCCGGCTCCAGGGGAAGAATTCGACGCGCAGCCGGTATCCCACCGCGGCCAGCGCCGCCCGGACCACGGCGGTGGTGCGTCCCTGCGCGGGCAAGGCATTGCCCGTATAAGGTGGCCACTCCAGGGACGTCAGACGCACTTCCCGCGCGCGCGCGTCGATCACGTTTTGCGCCAACGCGGGCCGGCCCGCGCCGGCCAGGCAAACAGCGAGCGCGACGCCGCCGCACAGGCGGCCCAGCAGACAGGCGGAAGGGATGGCAGTCATGGACGCTGGGTTAGTTGCTTCATTCTACTCCACCAACGTCGATTCCCGGCCACCGCCAATACTCCGGTAAAATAATGGATCGCATTTTTTCCTCCCACATCATGAAATTCCTGAAACAGCACTCGATGTACGAATCCGACCATACCCTGTTCATCAAGCAGCTCAAGGCGCAGAACCCGGGCCTGGAAGAAGGACAGCGCCAGGGCCGCGCCCTGCTGTGGGACAAGGGCCCGCAGACGCTGGACGAGATGCGCCGCCGCGCCGAGTCCCGCGTCAAGCAGAGCGCCTACGTCTACCAGACCAAGGTCTAAGGTCACGCCATGGTGCCCGCCGAGGCGCAGGATGCGGCCATCGCCGATCCCGTCGCCGAACTGGAAGCGCTGCAAGACGCCTCGGCCCCGGCCGGGGAGGCGCAGGCCGACGCGGGCCCGGCCTGCGCGCGCCTGTACGGCGAGCCCCTCGCGCGCCTGCCCAACGACCTGTACATCCCGCCCGACGCGCTCGAGATCTTCCTCGAAGCCTTCGAAGGCCCGCTCGACCTGCTGCTATACCTGATCCGCAAGCAGAACTTCAACATCCTCGACATCCCAATGGCCGAGGTCACGCTCCAGTACCTCAAGTACGTGGACCAGATCCGGCTGCACAACCTCGAGCTGGCGGCCGAATACCTGCTGATGGCGGCCATGCTCATCGAGATCAAGTCGCGCATGCTGCTGCCGCAGAAGAAGGCCGACACCGAGGACGAAGCGGACGACCCGCGCGCGGAGCTGGTGCGCCGCCTGCTCGAATACGAACAGATCAAGCTGGCCGCCTACGACCTGAACGCGGTGCCGCTGGTGGAACGCGATTTCCAGCGCACCAGCGTGTTCATCGACCAGACCGTGGTCACGGTGTGGCCCGAGGTGAATGTCGACGACCTGCAGCGCGCCTGGGCCGACGTGCTGCGCCGGGCCAAGCTCACCCAGCACCACAAGATCTCGCGCCAGGCGCTGTCGGTGCGCGAGCACATGTCCAGCATCCTGCGCCAGCTGCAGTCGTCCCGCTTCGTCGAATTCGCGGAGCTGTTCGACACCGGCGCCGGGGTGCCGGTGGTGGTGGTGCACTTCGTGGCCATGCTGGAGCTGGCCAAGGAAACCCTGATCGAGATCACGCAGGCGGAGCCCTATGCCCCGATCTACGTGCGTCTCGCCTACTCGCCCGCGTGAAGACGGGCTGCCGATTCAACCCCAGGAACTGTCCATGAAAATCATCACCACCATCGAAGAGCTGCGCGACCAGCTCCGCGGCCAGCTGCGCACCGCCTTCGTGCCCACCATGGGCAACCTGCACGAAGGGCATTTGTCGCTCATGCGCCTGGCGCGCAAGCACGGCGACCCGGTGGTCGCATCCATTTTCGTCAACCGCCTGCAGTTCGGGCCGAACGAGGATTTCGAGAAGTATCCGCGCACCTTCCACGCCGACGTCGAGAAGCTGGAGAAGGAAGGCGTGTACGTCCTGTTCGCGCCGACCGAGAAGGATCTGTACCCCGAGCCGCAGGAATTCCGCGTGCGCCCGCCGGATGGCCTGGGCAACACGCTGGAAGGCGAGTTCCGGCCCGGCTTCTTCGGCGGCGTGACGACGGTGGTGCTCAAGCTGTTCTCCTGCGTGCAGCCGCGCGTGGCCGTGTTCGGCAAGAAGGACTACCAGCAGCTGATGATCGTGCGGAACATGGTGCGCCAGTTCGCGATTCCGACGGAGATCATCGCGGCCGAGACCTGGCGCGCGGACGACGGCCTGGCCCTATCCTCGCGCAACATGTACTTGTCGGCCGCCGAGCGCGCCGAGGCGCCGGAGCTGTACAAGGCGCTCAACCACGTGGCCGACGAGATGCGTGCCGGGCACGAGGACATCTTCTCGCTGGAGCGCAAGGCGATGGACATGCTGGCCCGGCGCGGCTGGAAGCCGGACTACATCTCGATCCGCAAGCGCAGCGACCTGATGCCGCCCAGCGCCGGCGAACTGGCCGAAGGCGAACCGCTGGTGGTGCTCGCCGCCGCCAAGCTCGGCACCACCCGCCTCATCGACAACCTCGAAATCTGAGCGGCGCGCCAGCGCGCAGGCCGGTCATGCGCGCTCAATGCTGATGAGCGCATCGTTCGACCAGGCACGCTCAGCCACCGGGACCGCCAGGCGGCTGGCGCGGACCGCCAGTTCGGCACGTTGGCCGGGTTGGCGGATCACCGCGCGCCGCACTGCCGCGCCTTCGCTCAGCCACCAGGTGACGCCTTCCAGGCCCCAGACATCGGCTCCGGCCGCCCGGTCCAGGGCGGCGCGCGACATCCAGGCCAGTCCGGCGCGCGCAATCGCCACCGCCACTGCGCATTCCAAACGCAGATCGCCGAGCCTGAGGGTGTCTTGCGCCAGCCCCCGGCTGCGCACGCGCGGCCAGGCACTGGTGCGGCGACCGGCTGCCAGCACCAGCACATTCGCGTCCTCGTCCAGTTGCTCCATGC
>DASRUW010000585.1:0-2934 GCA_035655255.1 Telluria sp.
CGCGCGGGTCGCTGCATTCGGCGGCGACCAGGTCGCCCGACTGGTCGGGGCATTTGTCGTCGACGACGTAGATGCGTTCGACCTCCGGACCGATCGCGGCCAGCACGCCAAGGATGTGGCGCGTGACCCGGTAGCTGGGGATGATGACGGCGATGTGCTGGGGTGTCGGATTCATGTTGGAGAGCTGCAGATGGACAGGGTGCCTAGAGCGAAGCGATTGCCGCCAGCGCCGCGCAGCAGGCGACCGTCAGCAGGCTGGCCGGGTCCTTGCTCACGTACAGCACCGGGTCTTCGTTGACTTCGCCGCGGAAGGAGAGCACCCACAGCCGCCCGAGCCAGAACACCAGCAGCGGGACGATGGGGTAGAGCAGGGCCGGATGCCGGTACAGCTGGAGCACGTTGGACGAGGTGAAGTAGAGCATGAAGATCAGCACCGAGGTGAAGGCGCTGGCCACGCCCATCATGCCGACCGGCGCCTTGTCCGCCGTCGTGTAGCCGCGCCCGCGCGTCTTTTCCTTGCCTGCGCGGTGCAGGTTGAACAGCTCGCTGTGGCGCTTGAGCAGGGCGAGGCTGAGGAACACGAAGAAGGAGAACCCGAGCAGCCAGAACGAGGGCTCGATCCCGGTCGCCGCGCAGCCGCCCACGATGCGCAGGCTGTACAGGATGGCCAGCGTGACGATGTCGATCATCAGCAGGCGCTTGAGGGTGAACGAGTAGCTCAGGGTGGTGACGAAGTAGACTGCCACCGCCGCCAGCAGCCACGGGCCGGTCAGCGCGGCCAGGGCGATCGCGCCGATGGCCAGCAGCGGCGAGGCGAACAGGGCGAGCGGCACCGGCAGCGTGCCGGCGGCCAGCGGGCGATGGCGTTTGGTCGGGTGCAGGCGGTCGTCCTGGGCGTCGAGCGCGTCGTTGAGCAGGTAGGCGCTGGAGGCGCACAGGGAGAACGCGGCGAAGGCCAGCAGCGAGGGCACGAAGGCCGCCAGGTCCAGCCGGTGCGCCGTCAGCATCGGCACGAACACCAGCATGTTCTTCAGCCACTGGCGCGGGCGCAAGGCCTTGACGAACGGGCGCAGCCAGCCGCCGCGCCGCGTGCCCGTGTGCTGGGTGTGGCGCCCGTCGGACAGGGCGAAGCGGCGCGTGACGGAATACGGTTCGCGGCAGCGGTCCCACACGGGGATGTCCACTGGCGCGTTGCCGATGTAGTCGAACCCGCGCTCGCCGTACAGGGCGGCCAGGCGTTCGGCCTTGTTGGAGGCGGTGAGGTTGACGCCGTCATCCGTGGCGAGCACCTGGTCGAACACGCCGAGATGGGCGGCGATGCGCTCGGCGAAGCGGCGCTCCGAGCCGGTGGCCAGCACCAGCGTGACGCCCTGCGCGCGGCGCGCGCTCAGCGACGCGAGCAGACTGGTGTCGTAGGGCAGGGCGGCCGGATCGAGCTCCACGTGGTCCGCCAGGCGGCGCTTGAAGCCGGCCTTGCCGGCGAACAGCCAGAGCGGCAGCAGCCATGCGCGCAGCAGATGCCGGCGCAGGAAGACCAGCAGGGCCTCCCACAGCAGATCGGTGTAGATCAGGGTGCCGTCCAGATCGACGATCAGGGGCACGTGCCCGTCCTTGCGCGCGGCGGCATGCGCCGGTGCGGGTGTGTCAAGGCTGTGCATGGTCGTCCTTCGGGCCGGCGGGCGGCGTCCAGGTCCGGTACCACTGGCGGTGCACCAGCGCGCGGAGCACCTGGGAGGTGGCGCCGCGCCAGGTCTGCCAGGGCATGCCGGCGGAGACGGGAATGTCGCCCGCGCGCTGGCGATCCAGCCAGGCCTTGAGGGCGGCAGCCAGGTCGCGCGCGTCCGTGCCCTGGAAATAGTAAGCGTGTTCGCCGGCGACTTCGCGGAACACGGGCAGGTCGCGCGCGATGATCGGGATCCCGTGCTGGGCGGCCTCGATCAGGGGCAGGCCGAAGCCTTCCCCTTCCGACGGCGACAGCAGCGCGGACGCCGTCTGATACAGCTTGAGCAGCATCTCGTCCGATACGCCGGCCAGCCAGAACAGGCGGCGGTCGCGTTCCGGATGGCTGGCGAGCTTCTCGCACAGCTTGTCGACCATCCAGCCCTGCTTGCCGACGATGACAAGGCTCGCGTCCACGCCGTCCTTCCACAGCTGCTCGAACGCGGCCAGCGCCTGGGCGTGGCCCTTGCGTGGTTCGACCGTGCCCACCATGAGGAAGGTCGGGCGCGCCGCCACCTCCGCCAGCACGTGGGCGGCGTTCGCCGGCAGGCCGGTGCTGGGCGCGCTGGCGTCGATATCGGCGCCCAGGTGGAACCAGCCAAGCGACAGCGGGGTGGAGCGCGGCGGCGGATTCCTTTCGGTCCAGGCGGCCAGTTCGTCCGCCACGGCGCGCGAAATGCACACCACGCCGTGCGACACGGCAGTCACGGTCTTGAGGAATTCGGTGAAGTATTCCTCGGTCCCGTAGGGGAAGACGTCCGGTCGCAGCACCGGCAGGAGGTCGTACACGGCGAAGTAGATTTCCATGCCCCGCGCGCGCATCGATTCGAGCAGCTGCCGGTTCTGGAAGGTGCCGTTGGTGAACAGGTCCAGGCCGAAGAACACGTCGCCGGGACGCTCCTCGATCGGCGCGTCCTCCAGCGCCAGGCCGGTTTCGCCCAGCATGCCGAGCGTGTAGTGGCGCGCGTACTGGTAGCGGCGGTTGCCGCCGGTGCTGTACACGGGCTCGACGCGGAAGCCCGGCGGCGGATTGGCAATCAGCTCCAGCACCACGCTGCGCACCACGCGCTGGATGCCGGTGCGCAGGTCGCTCTGCACCATGGCCGACACGTCGACCAGCAGCTGGCGCGGCGCCTGGACCGGCTGGTTGAACGCGGCCGCCTCCGCCAGCTGCGCGATCTGGGCGAGCGGCGGGCGCGCCGCGCCGCGCCCAGC
>DASRUW010000586.1:0-9237 GCA_035655255.1 Telluria sp.
CCTGCACTCGCGCCGCGGCGCGCCCTACGGCCCGGACTTCCAGCGCGCCCACGTCGACATGCCGCGCCGGATCGTCGCCGCCTGCGCGGCCGAAGGCGTGCCGCGCTTCTTGCACATGAGCGCCCTGGGCGCGGCGGCCGACGGCCCCTCCATGTACCAGCGCTCCAAGGCCGACGGCGAGCTGGCCGCGCGCAGCGAGGTGTCGGTGGCCGCCACCATCTTCCGCCCCTCCGTCGTGTTCGGGCCGGGCGACAAGTTCCTGACCGTGTTCGCGCGGGTCCAGCGCAACATGCCTTTCGTGTGGCTGCCCGGCGCCTCGGTCGCCTTCCAGCCGGTGTACGTGTGCGACGTGGCCGAAGCCTTCGCCAACGCGCTGGCGGACGTGAAGACCAAGCACCAGGTGTACGACCTGGGCGGGCCGGACATCTACAGCCTGGGCGAGATGGTGCGCCTGGCCGGCCGCTACGCCGGCTGCGAGCGTCCCGTGTTCGAGATGCCGCGGCCGATCGCGCGTATCGCCGCCGCCTTCCTCGAACTCCTGCCCGGCAATCCGCTCATGAGCCGCGACAATCTCGACTCGATGAAGGTCGATAACGTGGTCGATCCGGCCGTGCAGGCCACCACCGCCGCCGCTCTCGGCATCCGCCTGACCGCGCTGGAAGCGGCCGCCCCGCATTACCTTTCCCCCAACCTGCCTTACGACGAACTGCGCTCCCGCGCCGGCCGCTAACAATACAAAACCATGCAAGCCACCACCCAACTCGACCCCACCCTGTCCCAGACCCTGGACGCCGCCAAGCGCGCCGGCCTGACCCTCGTCATCGGCAACAAGAACTACTCCTCATGGTCGATGCGCCCCTGGGTGGCCATGACCGCCTTCGCGATCCCGTTCACCGAAGTGCGCATCCTGCTCGACCAGCCGGACACCCAGCTCAAGATCGCGGACTATTCGGCAGCCGGCCGCGTGCCGGTCCTGGTGGCGGGCGACATGACGATCTGGGACAGCCTGGCGATCTGCGAATACGTGGCCGAGCTGTTCCCCGACAAGGCGCTGTGGCCGCGCGACGTGGCCGCGCGCGCGATGGCGCGCTCGGTGGTGGCGGAGATGCACTCGGGCTTCGGCGACCTGCGTAACTGCATGCCGATGAACATCCGCGCCAGCCTGCCGGGCAAAGGCCGCACGCCGCAGTCGCAGGCCGACATCGGCCGCATCTCCGAGATCTGGGAAGAGTGCCTGTCCCGCTTCGGCCACCACCAGTTCCTGTTCGGCGAATTCTCGATCGCGGATGCCTTTTTCGCCCCGGTCGTCATGCGCTTCAGGACCTACGGCGTGGCGCTGGCCCCGGCCTTGCAGGCCTACTGCGAGCGCGTGCAGGCCCACCCGGCCGTCGCGCGCTGGATCAAGGAAGCGCTGGAAGAGACCGAGATCGCCGGCAAGCACGAAGACGAGATGCCCGACTGATGCAGACCTACGTCGTCGGCGGCGCGGTCCGCGATGCCTTGCTGGGCCTGCCGGTCCAGGACCGTGACCACGTCGTCGTCGGCGCCACGCCGGAGGAGATGGCCGCGCACGGCTTCCGGCCGGTGGGCAAGGATTTCCCTGTCTTCCTGCATCCGGAGACGCAGGAGGAATACGCGCTCGCCCGCACCGAGCGCAAGACCGCGCCCGGCTATCACGGTTTCGTGTTCCACGCCGCCTCGGACGTCACGCTGGAAGAGGACCTCAAGCGGCGCGACCTGACCATCAACGCCATCGCCCAGGCCGGGGACGGCACGCTGATCGATCCGTTCGGCGGCCGCGCGGACATCGAGCGGCGCATCTTCCGTCATGTTTCCGAGGCCTTCGCCGAGGATCCGGTGCGCATCCTGCGCCTGGCGCGCTTCGCCGCGCGCTTTGCGGATTTCACCGTGGCGCCGGAAACCCTGGATCTCATGCGCCGGATGGTGGAGGCGGGCGAGGTGGACGCGTTGGTCCCGGAGCGCGTGTGGCAGGAGCTCGCGCGCGGCCTCATGGAGCACAAGCCCTCGCGCATGTTCGAGGTGCTGCGTTCCTGCGGGGCGCTGGCGCGCCTGCTGCCGGAGCTGGACCGCCTGTGGGGCGTGCCGCAGCCGGCCGCGCATCATCCCGAAGTGGACACGGGCGTGCACATCATGCTGGTGGTGGACTACGCCGCGGAGCGCCGCTTCGAGCTGTGCGTGCGCTTCGCCGCGCTGACGCACGACCTGGGCAAGGGCGTGACCCCATCCGACCAGTGGCCCGCGCACCACGGGCACGAAGGCCTCGGCCTGAAACTGATCGACGACGTGTGCAAGCGCCTGCGCGTGCCGAACGACTGCCGTGAGCTGGCCGTGATGACGGCGCGCGAACACGGCAACGTGAGCCGCGCGGAGATCCTGCGCGAGAACACCATCGTCAAGCTGCTGGAGCGCTGCGATGCCTTCCGCAAGCCGGCCCGCTTCGAGCAGATGCTGCAAGCGTCGGAATGCGACTTCCGCGGCCGCGGCGGGGCGGACGACGACTTCCGCGTGCGTCCGTATCCGCCGGC
This sequence comes from Telluria sp., assembly GCA_035655255.1. GTDB lineage: Bacteria > Pseudomonadota > Gammaproteobacteria > Burkholderiales > Burkholderiaceae_D > Telluria. The sequence goes on from DASRUW010000586.1 coordinate 2,547, forward strand.
GGCCCTGCTGATCAAGGCCCTGGGCGCGGCGCGGGGGGTGAATGCGGGCGAGATCGCGGGGCGGTACAATGAGGCGCGGGAGAAGATCCCCGAAGCGATCCACAATGCCCGCGTCGCCGCCGTGAAGCGGGCCCTGGCCGGAGAATCCGGCTGATCCGGAGGGCGCCATGCCACCGCTGTTCCAGAATCCCCTCAAACGCTTCCTGAAAAAGCCGGCCGAAGGCGAGGCCAAGCCGCGTGCGACCGTCCTCATCAAGCACCTGGGCGAGCATGACCGGCGGCGCGTGCTGCGCCACTTCCTGCAGCTGGAGGACCACGACCGCCTGCTGCGCTTCGGCACCACGCTGCGCGACGAGCAGATCGAGGCCTACGTCAACCGCATCGACTTCAAGCGCGACACCGTGTACGGCGTGTACAACCGCCTGTTCAAGCTGGTGGCCGTGGCGCACCTGGCCTTCACGCCGCGCGACAAGGTGCCGGGGAAGTTCAGCACCGAGAAGGAAATGGTGGCGGAATTCGGCGTGTCGGTGCTGAAGCAGGCGCGCGGGCTGGGAATCGGATCGAAGCTGTTCGAGCGCGCCGCCGTCCACTGCCGCAATAACGACGTGGACGTGCTCTACATGCACTACCTCCTGTCGAACAAGCCGATGATGCACATCGCGAAGAAGGCGGGCATGGAAGTGCAGCGCGAATACGGCGAAGCGGACGCCTATCTGAAGCTGCTCCCGCCCAGCCCGGGCAGCGTGCTGCAGGAAGCGCTGGAGGAACAGTTCGCCACGCTCGACTACACCCTGAAGGCGCAGGCGCGCGCCGCGGCCAAACTCTTCGAGAAGAAGTAGCGGCTGCTACAGCCAGTGGAAGCCCTTCGCCATCAGGCCGGCGAGGCCGAGGGCGACGAAGATGGTGGCGCCAAAGGTCAAGCGGAAGTCTGTCGTGCGGATACCGATGATGTCGAGGCGCAGCGCACGCACGTCCTCCTTCAGCTCCTTGACGTCCTGCTGAAGATGCTCGACCGCCACTTCGAGTTTGGCAATGCGCGCTTCCATGGCCGGATCATCGGACGCTTTCCTCGTGCTGTCAAATTGTGCAGTCATACGGATCTCGGCGCATCGCTGGTCGGACGGTCCACGATAGCACCGGTGCGCGAGCGCCCGATGGCCTAGATCAACGGCAGCGCGGTGGTGTCCTTGATCTTGGTGAGCGCGAAGCTGGACTTGACGTCGGCCACCGCCGGGTGGGTGAGCAGGGTCTTCATCATGAAGCGCGAGAAGTGCTCCATGTCTTCCACGTGCACGCGCAGCAGGTAGTCCATCTCGCCCGTCATCGCGTAGCAGGCCACCACTTCCGGCCAGCCGTCCACCGCCTGCGCGAAGGCGGCGTGCGGCGAACTCGCGCGCCCGCCCTCGTGGTGCTTTTCCAGCCGCACGTTGACGTAGGCGAGCAGCCCGAGGCCGATCAGCCCCGGGTCCAGCAGCGCCACGTACTGCTTGATCACCCCGGCCTCCTCGAGCCGCTTGATGCGCCGCAGGCAGGGCGAGGGCGACAGGTTCACGCGCTCCGCGATGTCCTGGTTGGACAAGCGCCCGTCCTGCTGGAGGATGGCGAGGATTTTACGGTCTGTCTTGTCCAGTTCGATTTTCGTCATTCGCGGCCCCAAATTAACAGTTTCGAGCAATATTATTGCGCATTTCGCGCGAAGTCGGGCAAGAATGGCAATTTAATATCCGCGCCGACGGACTATACTGTTCGCATTCAAAAACGGAGGTAGACATGCAGTTCACGCCCTGGGAAAACCCGATGGGTACCGACGGCTTCGAGTTCGTCGAGTACGCCGCACCCGATCCGAAAGCGCTTGGCCAGCTGTTCGAGCAGATGGGCTTCACCGCCATCGCCCGCCATCGCCACAAGGACGTGACGCTGTACCGCCAGGGCGACATCAACTTCATCATCAACGCCGAGCAGGACTCCTTCGCCCAGCGCTTCGCGCGCCAGCACGGCCCCTCCATCTGCGCCATCGCGATCCGTGTGAACGACGCCGCCTACGCCTACCAGCGCGCGCTGGAACTGGGCGCCTGGGGCTTCGACAACAAGACCGGCCCGATGGAGCTGAACATCCCCGCCATCAAGGGCATCGGCGACTCGCTGCTGTACTTCGTGGACCGCTGGCGCGGCAAGAACGCGGCCGGCGGCATCGGCGACATCAGCATCTACGACGTCGACTTCGTCGCGATTCCCGGCGCGAACCCGAACCCGGTCGGCCACGGCCTGACCTACATCGACCACCTGACCCACAACGTGCACCGCGGGCGCATGAAGGAATGGGCCTCGTTCTACGAGACCCTGTTCAACTTCCGCGAGATCCGCTATTTCGACATTCACGGCAAGCACACGGGCCTGAAGTCGAAGGCGATGACCTCGCCCTGCGGGAAGATCCGCATCCCGATCAACGAGTCCTCGGACGACGTGTCCCAGATCGCCGAATACCTCGACCAGTACCACGGCGAGGGCATCCAGCACATCGCCCTCGGCACCGACCAGATCTACCAGTCCGTGCAGGGCCTGAAGGACGCCGGCGTGCCGTTCCAGGACACCATCGAAACCTACTACGAACTGGTGAACCGCCGCCTGCCGAACCACGGCGAGAACCTGGACGAACTGAAGCGCCTGCGCATCCTGATCGACGGCCAGTCCAGCGAGCAGTCGCGCGAGCTGCTGCTGCAGATCTTCACGCAGAATGTGATCGGCCCGATCTTCTTCGAGATCATCCAGCGCAAGGGCGACCAGGGCTTCGGCGAAGGCAACTTCCGTGCGCTGTTCGAGAGCATCGAACTCGACCAGATTCGCCGCGGCGTCCTCAAGGACACCACCGCCGCGTAAGCGCGAAACAGGCGCATAATCCCACGACGGGCGCCCCGGAAACGGGGCAGCCCGTTTTGCGCTTTTCGCAAGCGCAGCACAATGAACACGGAGACAACCGAATGAACGCACCCCAAGACCGCAGCCAGCTCACTCCCGGCCAGGAGATCAGCCTGGACGACAAGTGGACCCTCGAGCGCGGCCGGGCCTTCGTCACCGGCACCCAGGCCCTGGTGCGCCTGCCCATGCTCCAGCGCGTGCGCGACCAGCGCGCGGGCCTGAACACGGCGGGCTACATCACCGGCTACCGCGGCTCGCCCGTGACCAGCATCGACATGACGGCGCTGAAGGCGAAGAAGTATCTCGACGCGCACCACGTCAAGTTCCATCCCGGGATGAACGAGGACCTGGCCGCCACCGCGGTGTGGGGCACGCAGCAGACCAACCTCTTCCCCGGCGCGAAGTACGACGGCGTGTTTTCGATGTGGTACGGGAAGGGCCCCGGCGTGGACCGCTGCGGCGACGTGTTCAAGCACGCCAACAGCGCCGGCACCAGCCCGCACGGCGGCGTGATCGTGCTGGCCGGCGACGACCACGCGGCCAAGTCGTCCTCGATCGCGCACCAGTCCGACCATGTGCTCAACGCCTGCGGCATTCCGGTGCTGTATCCGTCCTCGGTGCAGGAATACCTGGACTACGGCCTGCACGCCTGGGCCATGTCGCGCTACACGGGCCTGTGGGTCGCCATGAAGTGCGTGACCGACATCATCGAGTCCGGCGCCGTGGTGGATTTCGACCCGGAGCGCGTGCAGACCGTCATCCCGACCGACTTCGAGCTGCCGCCGGGCGGCCTGAACATCCGCTGGCCGGACGCCGTGCTGGACCAGGAAGTGCGGATGAACAGCTTCAAGTGGTACGCGGCCCTGGCCTACGTGCGCGCCAACAAACTGAATCGCATCATCTGGGACAGTCCCAAGCCCAAGATCGGCATCATCACCGCCGGCAAGAGCTACCTCGATACGCGCCAGGCGCTGGCGGACCTGGGCATCGACGAGCAGGCCGCGGCCGACATCGGCCTGCGCCTGTACAAGAGCGGCATGACCTGGCCGCTGGAAGCGGAAGGCGTGCAGGACTTCGCGCGCGGCCTGGACGAAATCATCGTGGTCGAGGAAAAGCGCCAGATCCTCGAATACGCGCTCAAGGAGGAACTGTACAACCTGCCGGACGGCCAGCGCCCGCGCGTGGTCGGCAAGTTCGACGACTCCGGCGAGTGGCACAGCAACCCGCGCACCGGCCACGGCGACTGGCTGCTGCCGGCGACCTACGAGCTGTCGCCCGCGCAGATCGCGCGCGCCATCGCCAGCCGCATTTCGCACTACTGCGCCGGCCACCCGGTGGCCGCGCGCGTGGCCGAGCGGATCGCCTACCTGGAAGCGAAGGAAGCCGTCCTCAAGACCATCAACACCAAGCCGGACCCGCAGAAGGACCGCACCCCGTTCTTCTGCTCCGGCTGCCCGCACAACACCTCGACCAAGGTGCCGGAAGGTTCGCGCGCCCTGGCCGGCATCGGCTGCCACTACATGGTGCAGTGGATGGACCGCGAGACCTCGACCTTCACCCACATGGGCGGCGAGGGCGTGACCTGGGTCGGCCACGCGCCGTTCACCGACGAGAAGCACGTGTTCGTGAACCTGGGCGACGGCACCTACTATCACTCCGGCCTCTTGGCGGTGCGCGCCGCGGTGGCGGCCAAGGTGAACATCACCTACAAGATCCTGTACAACGACGCCGTGGCCATGACCGGCGGCCAGAACGTGGACGGCCCGCTCGATCCGGGCATGATCTCGCGCCAGATCGCCGCCGAAGGCGTGCGCCCGATCGTGGTCGTCACCGACGACCCGTCCAAGTACCCGGACGACTATGCCTGGGCCGAAGGCGTCACCGTGCGCCACCGCTCCGAACTGATGGACGTGCAGCGCGAACTGCGCGAAGCGCCGGGCGTGTCGGCCATGATCTACGACCAGACCTGCGCGTCCGAAAAGCGGCGCCGCCGCAAGCGCAAGGAATATCCGGATCCCGCCAAGCGCGCCGTCATCAACGAGGCCGTGTGCGAAGGCTGCGGCGACTGCTCCGTGCAGTCCAACTGCCTGTCGGTGGAGCCGCTGGAGACGGAACTGGGGCGTAAGCGCCAGATCAACCAGTCGTCCTGCAACAAGGACTTCTCCTGCGTCACCGGCTTCTGCCCGTCCTTCGTGACGGTGGAAGGCGGCCAGCTGAAGAAGCCGAAGAAGGCCGCCGGCGCGGATGCATCCAATGCCGACCTGCCGGCACCGGCGCTGCCGGCGACGGCCGAGCCGTACGGCATCCTGGTCACCGGCATCGGCGGCACCGGCGTGGTCACCATCGGCCAGATCCTGGCCGTGGCGGCGCACATCGAGAACAAGGGCGCGCTGGTGCTGGACATGACCGGCCTGGCGCAAAAGGGCGGCGCGGTGATGTCGCACGTGCGCATCGCCGACCGTCAGTCCGACCTGCATTCGACCCGCGTGGGCACCGGCAGCGCGGACCTGGTGATCGGCTGCGACCAGATCGTGACCGCCTCGCGCGACGCGCTCTCGCGCATGGGCGAGGGCCGCACCTGGGCCGCCATCAACGCGACCGGCGCCACCACGGCGGCCTTCGTGAAGAATCCGGACTGGCAGTTCCCGGACGCGTCCTCGCGTGGCGAGATCGCGCGCGCCTGCGGCGCCGGCAATGTCGATTTCGTCGATGCCGGCCACATCGCCACCACCCTGATGGGCGACTCCATCGCGACCAACATGTTCATGCTGGGCTACGCCTTCCAGAAGGGCCGCGTGCCGCTGACGGAAGCGTCGCTGATGAAGGCCATCGAACTGAATGGCGTGTCGATCCCGTTCAACAAGGCCGCCTTCACGTGGGGCCGCCTGGCCGCGCACGACCTGGCCGCCGTGATGAAGGCGGTGACCCCGGCCCAGGTGATCGAGTTCAAGCGCGCCGAGACGCTGGACCAGATCGTCGCCCGCCGCGTCGAGCTGCTGACGGCCTACCAGAACGCCGCCTACGCCGCGCAGTACAAGGCCTTCGTGGACCAGGTGCGCGCGGAAGAGGCCAAGCTGGGCAAGGGCACGCGCCTGGCCGAGGCGGTGGCGCGCTACTTCTACAAGCTGATGGCCTACAAGGACGAATACGAGGTCGCGCGCCTGCACGCCGACGGCACGTTCACGAAGAAAATCGCCGGCATGTTCGAAGGCGACTACCAGGTCAAGTTCCACCTCGCGCCGCCGCTCCTGGCGAAGAAGGACAAGGACGGCCACCTGGTCAAGCGCGAGTTCGGCCCGAAGACCATGTGGGCCTTCAAGGTGCTGGCCAAGCTGAAAGGCCTGCGCGGCACGCCTTTGGACATCTTCGGCTACACGGCCGAGCGCAAGACGGAGCGCGAACTGATCGGGCGCTATCGCGCGACAGTGGCGGCCCTGCTGCCCAAGCTCACGGCCGACAACCTGGCCGCGGCGGTGTCGATCGCGTCGATCCCGGAGGACATCCGCGGCTACGGCCACGTGAAGGAGCGCCACCTGAAGAACGCCCAGCGCAAGGAGGCCGCGCTGGTGGAAGCCTTCCACCGGCCGGCCGCCGACCGCGCGGCCTGACCTGGGGCCCCGCCTGCGCAAGGTTTGTAACTACGCGGAAATGTTGGTAAAGTAGTTAGTCAAATTAGCAAGGGGCATGCCCGCCCCTTGCGGCTAACTACGGAGGCCGTCATCGAAGCCGTCACCACTGCCCGCGCCGCGGAGCTGCTCGCCCAGCTGACCAGACC
>DASRUW010000587.1:0-2459 GCA_035655255.1 Telluria sp.
GCCCGTCCGCGTCGTACAGCGCCAGCACGCTGTCGGAGCGGTCCACCACGATGCGGCCCGCGCGCGGCAGCGGCGCGCTATCGAGCACGTTGGGCACGACGATGCCCGCGCCTTCGCTGTCGAAGTCCTTGCCGGGATTGAGGCGCCGCAGCAGCGCGGGGCTGGCATGGAATTTCTCGGCCAATCCTTCGAGCGCGGTGGCGTAGCCGAGATAGGGCAGGGAGGCCTTGTCCAGCATGGCCTGGGGGACGGGCTCGAACGGGCCGGCCAAGTCGGCGGCCTGGATCTCGTAGGGGACCAGGGCCGGTGCGGTGTCGCGGTTGAGCGCATCCCAGGTCGCGCTGTCCATCGCGCCGGTGGGATCGAGTCCCTGCTGGCGCTGGAAGGCGGCGAGGGCCTTGCGCAGCTTGGTCCCGGCCGCGGCGTCGATCTCGCCCGGCGCAAAATGGGCGCGGTCCAGCAGGATCTGGGTGCGCAGGATCAGCGCCGCGGACGGCGGCGCGTTCCAGGCGCGCGCGGCGTTCACGACTTCCGGCGCCAGGGATGGCTGGGCGGCGACGGCCGTCGCGCCCAGAAGCGCGAGCAGAGGCGGCAGGCAAAGGCGGGCGATGTGCATGGGCTTCAATCTAGGGCTGAGAGCCGCAGCAAGTCTGTACGGCAGCGTACTCATTCATCCGCGCGCTAGAGTAAGTCTTCGATACGTTTCGTATCATGTTGACTTATACTCAATGTTTTTGGTTGGCGGCTGGCAGGAACGATGCGTATCTTTACAAGGAAGCGAAGGGCGGCAGCCCCGGTGGGACGGGATCTGGCATATGCGCCGCTTGGCATGGAGGAGATCCAGGTCATCGGCGCGCAAGCCCAGGCCACGCGCGAATTGTTCCGCGCACAGGCGCCGGCCTTTTCCTACAACGCGCACTCGATCAAGCTGCTGTCCGATGCGATCAACGCGCGGCGCGGCATGGCCGATTCAGACCGCGGGCAGCTGGTGCAGCGTTTCGGGGCCTTCCTGGGATCCGCCATGATCGCCGCACATCCCGACCTGCGCGGGCGCTGGGTACGCGTGGGCACGGACCTGGGCATCGCTTTCCAAAGCGGGAGCGAGTGCCGGCTGGCCTTCCCGATGCAGCAGGTGGAACGCCAGCTGGACGAGGGCGCGAACGCCTGCATCGTCGGCCTGTTTCTCGGTACGCGCGACCTCGTCCTGACCCCGTCGTCCGCGCTCAGGTATTGAGCGTGAACTCGGTGAAGGAGGCGGTCGGTTCGGCCGGCTTTTCCGGCGTGGCCTCCGCCTTGGCGGCGCCGCTGTCCGGGCCGTTGTTGAGGAGCCAGAGCAGGTTGGTGGCCGAATCGGCGTTGGCCAGCGCTTCCTCCTGCGAGATATGGCCTTCCTTGACCAGCTTGTACAGCGCCGCCTCGAAGGTCTGGGAGCCCGGCGTGAGGCTCTTCTCCATCGCATCCTTGATCTGGCCGATGTCGCCTTTTTCGATCAGGTCCGCCGTGTAGCGCGTATTGACCAGCACTTCCACCGCCGCATGGCGCTTGCCGCCGCTGACAGCGCGCACCAGGCGCTGCGACACGATCGCCTTCACCGCGGCCGACAAATCCTGCAGCAGGGCCGGGCGGTTCTCGATCGGGTAGAAGCTGATGATGCGGTTCAGCGCGTTGTAGCTGTTGTTGGCGTGAAGCGTGGCCAGCACCAGGTGGCCCGACTGGGCGTAGGCGAGGGCGGCGGCCATGGTCTCCTGGTCGCGGATCTCGCCGATCAGGATGCAGTCCGGCGCCTGGCGCATGGCGTTCTTCAGCGCCGTGTAGAAGCTCTTGGCGTCGCTGCCGATCTCGCGCTGGTTGACGATCGACTTCTTGTTCTTGAAGAGGTATTCGACCGGGTCTTCCAGCGTCAGGATGTGGCCCGTCTTCTGCTCGTTGCGGTGGTCGAGCATGGACGCGATGGTGGTCGACTTGCCCGACCCGGTCGCGCCCACCAGCAGCAGCAGGCCGCGTTTTTCCATGATCAGCTCGGACAGCACGGGCGGCAGGTCCAGGCTCTCCAGCGGCGGAATATCCACCGGCACGAAGCGGAACACGGCCGACACGCTGCCGCGCTGGTAGAACGCGGACAGGCGGAAGCGCCCCAGGTTGGGCACCGAGACGGCCATGTTCAGCTCGTGCTCGGTCTTCAATGCCTGCATCTCCTCGGGAGCGCAGACTTCGGAGAGCAGGGACAGGATGTTCTCGTTCTCCAGGCGCTGCTGGTTGATCGGAATGAGGTTCCCGTTGATCTTGATGTGCACCGGCGAATTCACGGCGAAGAACATGTCCGACGCGTTCTTCTCCTTCATCAGCTGGAACAGGCGGTCCATTGCCATGATCGTGCTCTCCTGGGTTGGTTGGTCAGATACCGCGCAGCAGTTCGTTGATCCCGGTCTTGGCGCGGGTCTTGGCGTCCACGCGCTTGA
>DASRUW010000588.1:0-10328 GCA_035655255.1 Telluria sp.
GCAGATCCGCGGCTACTACAGCGAGGACGCGGTGCTGACCGGGGTCGAGACCCGCACTTCCTCGCCGATCCGCATCAAGCGCCGCGACGACGACCTGCAAAGCCTGAACACGCGCGGCCTGTTCCCGGCCGGCGAGGGGGCCGGCTACGCGGGCGGCATCCTGTCGGCTGCCGTGGACGGCATCAAGGTGGCCGAGGCGGTGGCCCTGGATATGGCGGGAAAGTAGGAAAGCACGGGGACCGCCCCCATACACCGGTTACAGCCAGCCGGCCCGCCGGAAGCGGCGGTACATATAGGCCGCCACGCCGGACATGGCCAGCAGGGCCAGCGGATAGCCCCACAGCCAGTGCAGCTCGGGCATGTGCTCGAAGTTCATGCCCCATACCCCGGCGAAGGCGGTGAACACGGCGAAGATGGCGGCCCAGGCCGCGAGCTTCTTGTTCACCTCGCCCTCCTCGATCGCCACCAGGGAGAGGTTGACCTGGATCGCCGTGTTGATGGTTTCGCGGATCGCGTCCATGGCCGTGCCCAGGCGCACCAGGTGGTCGTGCACGTCGCGGAAGTATTCCTCGGCGCCCTGGCACAGGGCCGGCACCCGGCCGCCGTAGAGTTTGCCGACCGTCTCCATCAGCGGCACGATGGCATGGCGCAGCACCAGGCTCTTGCGCTTCAGGCCATACAGGCGCTCGATGTTGGCGCGCCGCGAGCTGCCGGTGAAGATGTGTTCCTCGATCGCTTCCAGCTCCGCCTCCAGCGCCTCGACCAGGGGGAAATAGCGGTCGACCACCGCGTCCATCAGCGCGTACAGGACGAAGGCCGGCCCCTGGCGCAGCATGTGCGGCTCGTGCTCGGCGCGCGCGCGCACGCCCAGGAAGTCCTGGCTGCTCTGGCGACGCGAGGACAGCGCGAAGCGGGGGCCGACGAAGACGTCCAGCTCGCCGACGTGCAGCTCGTCGCCCTGCGCCTCCACCGTCTGGACCACCACGAACAGCGAGTCGCCGTACTCCTCGATCTTGGGCCGCTGGTGGCCGCGCATGGCATCCTCCACGGCCAGTTCGTGCAGGCCGAATTCCTCCTGCATCTGGCGCAGCTCGCCCTCGCCCGCGTCGCGCAGCGCGACCCACACGAAGGTATCGGGACGCACCACGTACTCGCTGATGTCTTCGACGGGAATATCGGCCAGCTTGTTGCCGTCCTGGTAGGCGACGCAATTGATCAGCATGGGAGTTCGGAAGAAAAAAGGGACGGCCCCCATTGTAGGGCACGTCCCCGCCGCCTTCGCGCGGAACTCAGTCGTCCTGGGCGCCGTCGATGCCCAGTTCGGCGATCTTGCGGGTGATGGTGTTGCGCCCGATGCCCAGGCGCACCGCGGCGTCGTTCTTGCGGCCGTGGGTGTGGCGCAGGGCGGTCTTGATCAGGGCCGCCTCGAACTGGCGTCCGAGCACGTCCATGACCTCGCCCTGCCCCGCCGCCAGCATGCCGGCCGCCTGCAGCTCGAGCAGCTTGACCCAGCCGCCGGCCTCGGCCAGGGCCTGCGCCGCCGGACTGCCGGCCGCCGCCGTGACGGCCGGCGCCAGCGGCTCGGCCAGCAGGACCGGCGCCGGCGCCGGCGCGCCGTCCGGCCCGCCGGCCCCGCGCACCAGCTCGGGCGGCATGTCCTTGACCTCCACCGTCTGGCCGGGCGCCATCACGGTCAGCCAGTTGCACAGGTTTTCCAGCTGGCGCACGTTGCCCGGCAGGTCGAGCTGCATCAGGAACTGCAGGGCCGGCTCGCTCATGCGCTTGGCTTCGACGCCCAGCTGGCGCGCGCTTTGCACCAGGAAGTGGCGCACCAGCAAGGGGATATCCTCGCGCCGCTCCCGCAAAGGGGGCAGGCGCAGGCGGATCACGTTGAGGCGGTGGTACAAGTCCTCGCGGAACAGGCCGTCGCGCACGCGCTGCTCCAGGTTCTGGTGGGTGGCCGTGATCACGCGCACGTTGGCCTTGAGCGGCTGGTGGCCGCCGACCCGGTAGAAGTGGCCGTCCGACAGCACGCGCAAGAGGCGGGTCTGGAGGTCGAACGGCATGTCGCCGATCTCGTCCAGGAACAGGGTGCCGCCTTCGGCCTGCTCGAAGCGGCCGCGCCGCGTGGCCTGGGCACCGGTGAAGGCGCCGCGCTCGTGGCCGAACAGCTCGGACTCGAGCAAGTCCTTCGGGATCGCCGCCGTGTTGATGGCGATGAAGGGCTGGGACGCGCGCGGGCTGTGCTTGTGCAGGGCGCGCGCGACCAGCTCCTTGCCGCTGCCGGATTCGCCCGTGATCAGGACGGTGACGTTGGACTGCGACAGGCGGCCGATGGCGCGGAACACCTCCTGCATGGCGGCGGCCTGGCCGAGGATCTCGGGCGCTTCGGCCGGGCCGGCTTCGACATTGGTGTCGCGCAGGCTCTCGTCCAGCGCGCGCCGGATCAGCTCGACCGCCTTGTCGATGTCGAAGGGCTTGGCCAGGTATTCGAAGGCGCCGCCCTGGAAGGCCGCCACGGCCGAATCCAGGTCGGAAAACGCGGTGATGATGATGACCGGCAGGCCGGGATGGCGCTCCTTCACGGCGGCCAGGAGGTCCAGGCCGGAATCGCCCGGCATGCGGATGTCCGACACCAGCACCTGCGGGGTCTCGGTCGCGAGCGCGGCCAGCGCGTCGCGGGCGTTGGAAAAACTGCGGGTGGCGAGACTCTCGCGCGCCAGTGCCTTCTCCAGCACCCAGCGGATGGAGGCATCGTCATCGACTATCCAGATTGGCTTCATTCGTTCTCGCATTCAAGGTAAGGGCAACAGGATGCGGAAATCCGTGCATCCGGGGCGGCTCTCGCATTCGATCACGCCCTGATGCTGGTGCACGAAAGTCTGCGCCAGCGTCAGTCCCAGTCCGCTCCCGCCATCCCGGCCCGACACCAGCGGGTAGAAGATGTGATCGCGGATCTGCGGCGGAATGCCCGGCCCGTTGTCGATGATATGCAAATCTAATGCCAGCCCGTAGCGGACCTTGGCCAGGGTGACCTGGCGCGCCACCCGGGTGCGCAGCACGATCTCGGCGTCGCCCTGCGCGATGCGCTCGGACAGGGCCTGGGCCGCGTTGTGCACGATGTTGAGGACAGTCTGGATCAGCTGCTCCTTGTCGCCCCGGAACTCGGGCAGGGAGGCGTCGTAGTCGCGCCGGATGGCCAGCCCTTGCGGGAACTCGGCCAGGATCAGGCTGCGCACCCGCTCCAGCACTTCGTGGATGTTGACGTCGCCCACGATGTGCGGACGGCGGTGCGGCGCCAGCAGGCGGTCGACCAGGGTCTGCAGGCGGTCCGCCTCCTTGATGATGACCTGGGTGTACTCGCGCAGCTGGGCCAGGTGCAGGGGCGGCAGCTCCAGCTCCAGCAGCTGGGCCGCGCCGCGGATGCCGCCCAGCGGATTCTTGATCTCGTGCGCCAGGTTGCGGATCAGCTCCTTGTTGGCCTGGCTCTGGTCGAGCAGGCGCTCCTCGCGGTCGAGCTTCAACTGCTGCACGTTCTCGCGCAGCTCGACCACCAGCTCGTCCCCGCCCTGGGGCGCGCTGACGGTGGCGTGCACGTGCAGGGGCTCGCGCCCGGCACGCTCGAGCACCAGGTCCTGGCGGAAGTCGGCGGTGGGGGTGGCCAGGGCCTGGGCGCACAGGGCCGACAGCTCGGCCGGGTTGGCGAACAGGGTCGCCAGCGACTGGCGCGACAAGGCCTTGAGGGAAGTGTCGAGCAGGTGCTCCGCGGCGGCGTTGGCGTAGCGGATGCCGCCCTGGGCGTCGGCCACCAGCACGCCCGCGGCCAGCATGTCCAGCCCTGCGTAGGCGGTGCTGTCTTGGCTCATTTACTTGATGTTCGAAATCTCGCGCTTGATCGCTTCGATGTTCTTTTCGCTGCGGCTGATGTTCTCGCGCAGCTGGGCCACGCGCTCCTGGTACTTCGCGTAGTTCTTTTCGTTGCCCTGGCGCTCGGGCTCGCCGTTGTTGTATTCGGCCTTCAGGGCGCCCAGCTTCTTCTCTTCCTCGCGCAGCTCGTCGTTGAGGATGGCGCGGCGGTCGTCGTCGCGGGCGCGCTGCTCGGCCGTGGCCACGCGCGGGAAATCGGCGGGCGAACTGGCCATGGCCGCCGGCTTGCGCGCGACGTCGCGCGCACGGATCGGCGCCACCGTGCTCACCGCGCCGCCCGGCAGATCGAGCGGGGCGCAGCCCGGCTTGTTCTGGTCCGTGTATTCCTTGTGGCCGGCCGCGTCCACGCAGCGGTAAATCTGCGCCTGCGCCGCCACGGGCAGCGCCAGCGCCAGCGCCGTCGCGCAGGCCAGCCTTGTCTTCCTGATCATTCCCATTCGCATCGGGGGTAATAAACGCATTCCCGACTATACAACAGACCGGCTGGCACGCGCACGGAAGAAAAAAGGGGAGCGGCGCTCCCCTTTTCTGCGGCTTCCTGGATCAGGAGGCGTAGTACATGTCGAATTCCACCGGATGGGTGGTCATGCGCATGCGCTGCACTTCCTGCATCTTCAGCTCGATGTAGGCGTCGAGCATGGAGTCGGAGAACACGCCGCCGCGGGTCAGGAACTCGCGGTCCTTGTTCAGGGCGTCCAGCGCTTCTTCCAGCGAGGCGCACACGGTCGGGATCAGCGCGTCTTCTTCCGGCGGCAGGTGGTACAGGTCCTTCGAGGCGGCCTCGCCCGGATGGATCTTGTTCTGGATGCCGTCCAGGCCGGCCATCAGCAGCGCGGCGAAGCACAGGTAGACGTTGGCCAGCGGATCCGGGAAGCGGGTCTCGATGCGGCGTGCCTTCGGGCTGGCCACGTGCGGGATGCGGATCGACGCGGAACGGTTGCGGGCCGAGTAGGCCAGCTTGACCGGAGCCTCGTAGCCCGGCACCAGGCGCTTGTACGAGTTGGTGCCCGGGTTGGTGATCGCGTTCAGGGCCTTGGCGTGCTTGATGATGCCGCCGATGTAGTACAGGGCGTCGTCGGACAGGCCGGCATAGCCGTCGCCGGCGAACAGGTTCTTGCCGTCCTTCCAGATCGACTGGTGCACGTGCATGCCCGAGCCGTTGTCGCCGACGATGGGTTTCGGCATGAAGGTGGCGGTCTTGCCGTAGCTGTGGGCCACGTTCCAGACCACGTACTTCAGGTTCTGGGTCCAGTCGGCGCGCTCGACCAGGGTCGAGAACTTGGTGCCGATTTCGTTCTGGCCGGCGCCGGCCACTTCGTGGTGGTGCACTTCGACCGGGATGCCGAGCGACTCGAGGATCAGGCACATTTCCGAGCGCATGTCCTGGAAGGAATCGACCGGCGGGACCGGGAAGTAGCCGCCCTTGACTGCCGGACGGTGGCCGCTGTTGCCGCCTTCGATTTCCTTGTCGGTGGACCAGGAGGCTTCATCGGAATCGACCTTGACGAAGCAGCCGGACATGTCGATCTTCCAGCGCACGGAGTCGAAAATGAAGAATTCCGGTTCCGGGCCGAAGAAGGCGGTGTCGCCGATGCCGGTCGACTTCAGGTAGGCTTCGGCGCGCTTGGCGATCGAGCGCGGGTCGCGGTCATAGCCCTTGCCGTCGGACGGTTCGATCACGTCGCACTGCATGAACAGGGTGGTCTCTTCCATGAACGGGTCGATGTTGGCCGTGTTCGGGTCCGGCATCAGGATCATGTCGGAAGCCTCGATGCCCTTCCAGCCGGCGATCGACGAGCCGTCGAAGGCGTGGCCGGACTCGAATTTGTCGGCGTCGAAAGCGGACACCGGCACCGTGACGTGCTGCTCCTTGCCGCGCGTATCCGCGAAACGGAAATCGATGAATTTGACTTCGTTGTCCTTGACCATTTGCAGAACGTCTGCAGGTGTCCTTGCTGCCATGTTCAGAATCTCCTAGTTGAAGGGGTGTTGCTTGCTGTGACAGGCATAAAGCAGGTTCCGTGCCAGAGTTCGGGGAACCGGCCCGCGTTTGGAAAATGCCGCAAAATGCACCTAAAATCATGGAGCGCCCTCTGGCGGTGCGAATTTGAGGGGACGCAATACTCGCACCTTTTTAGTGCGCTCTTTCCGTTTCGCACCGTTTTGGCGCAAACGACCGCCGATGCCTCACCGTGGTGCAAACATCCATCATAAACCGCAATTCGACCTGGGAAAACCATGAGCACGACCAAAGAGATTCTCTCCGCCGCCGCCAGCCGCGCGCCCGAAGACGCCTACGCGGGGGCCGTGACGCCGCAGGAGGCGCTGGAGCTGATCCAGGCCGACCCGCGCGTCAAGCTGGTGGACGTGCGCACGAACGCCGAGCGCGACTGGGTCGGCAAGGTCGCCATCCCCGAGGGCCAGCACCTGGCGGTGCAGTGGGCCACCTACCCGGGCGGCGTGCCGAATCCGGAGTTCGCCGAACAGCTGCAGTCGGTGGCGCGGCCGGACGACATCCTGCTATTCCTGTGCCGCTCCGGCGTGCGCTCGCGCCACGCGGCGCGCGTGGCCACCGCGCAAGGCTTCGCGCACTCCTACGACATCCTGGAAGGCTTCGAGGGCGACAAGGACGCCGCCGGCCACCGCAAGACCGTCAGCGGCTGGTGCCAGCGCGGCCTGCCCTGGCTGGGCGCCTGAACCGCCCCTTTTCAGGCGGCGTGGCGGGTGTGGCGCACGCGCTCGCGCACCAGGTGGATGTGGCTGCGCAGGTCGTACACCGTGTCGGCAAAGGCCAGCGGCACCGATAGCTGGTTGACCCGCTCCTCGATCTGATCGAGGCGCCGCAGCAGCGTGGCGCAGGCCTCGTCGCGGTTCTCGGCATGCTCCGCATCGGCCAGCTGCTGCTCCACGCTGCGCAGCTGCCCGTACCAGCGGAACACGCGCGAGCGGATGCGCCAGTTGTACAGTGGCGGCACCACCCGGGACAGGGGCAGCACCAGCGCGCCCAGGGCCACCACGATCACCCACATCCGGTCCAGGAAGTTCGCCAGCCAGAACGACATGTAGCGCTGCATCAGCGGCGGCCCGTCCTTGTAGAACTTGGCCGCCACCGGGGCCACCGGGATCTCGGTGTACTTCGGCGAGGGGAACTCCCCCGCATGCTGGAACCACCCTGCCCCGCCATGGATCGCGGCCGCGGCCTGCACGAAGCGGTCGACCAGGGCCGGATGCAGGTCCTGGCGCGCGACCAGCGTCGCGGTGGGCGCGATCAGCTGGTAGTCCTGGGCCGGCAGGTCGCGCCCGAGATCGACGATCCCGCGCGGCAGCACCACGTGGGTCAGGAACGGCAGGCGGCGCGTGTAGGCCTCGGCCTGGGTGAAGTCGAACAGGCGGATGCCGGGCGTTTGCAGCAGCATCTGGATCAGGGGCGACTCGGGGGCGGACGAGAACACCAGGCCGTCGATGCGCCCTTCCAGCAGCTCCACCGTGGCCGGCGTGTTCTCCAGCGCGCCCAGGGTCAGCTCGCCGGTCTCGACGCCGTTGACGGCCAGGATCTGCTTGAACAGCTGCGGCACGCCGGTGCCGGCCGGGCCGACGTTGATGCGCAGGCCGCGCAGCTGGGTGATCTGCTCCACCTTGGTGGCGTCGCGCATGAACAGCCAGACCGGCTCCGTGAACAGGCTTCCGAGCGACACCAGCCCGCGCCGCTGCGCCTCCGCCTCCTCGGTCGATCCGCTTTGCACGAAGGCGATGTCCGCCTTTCCGGCGTTCAGGCGCTGCAGGTTCTCGGCCGACCCGAGCGACGGCTGGAGCGTGACGCGGATGCCGTCGCGCGCGAGCATGGCGGCGTATTTCTTGCCGAATTCCTCGTAGGCGCTGTTGAACTGGCCGGTCGCGAGCGAAACGCGCTTGGGCGGCGCCGGATCGACCAGCAGGTAGGCCAGCGCGCACAGCGCCGCGATCAGGGCGAGCGCGGGGCCGGCGGCGGCAAGCAGGTCACGCGGCGAAAAGCGCGTGAACTTGAGGATCTTCGACATGGTCTGGCGCAGTGGCTTCATCGGATGGCGTCGCGGGGACCTCGGGTAGACATGGCGCCACTATGCCACGCACCGGAGGTCCCCGCATGCGCGGGAATGACGCATCTTATCAGTGCGCGCAGGCGGGCACCGGCGCGGCGCCCTGGGCCGCGGGCGGCGGCTCGATCATCTGCATCAGGCTCGGCGCGAGCGACACCAGCAGCTGCACCGGCAGCGCGCTGGTGAAGTCGTAGTCCGCCGACTGCGGGCCGTGCACGTAGGCCGTCATGCTGCCGAAATAGCGCTCGCCGATGTTGAAGACGAAGGTGGCCGAACGGTTCACGTAGCGCGACTCGATCAGGCGTCCGCCCGGCGCATACACGTCGAAGCGCTGGTCCCCGGTGCCGGTCTTGCCGCCCATCGGAATCGGCGTGCCGTCCGAGCGGACGAAGGCCGTGCGGGCGCGCTTGGCCGTGCCTTCCGAGACCACTTCGCGGATCGCATCGGCGACCGCGCGCGCCACCTCCGGCGCCAGCACCTGCTCGCCGGCCGGCTTGGCCGTGTGCCGCACCAGCGTCTCGTACGGCGTGTCCTTGGCGAAGTGCAGCGACTCGACCCGCTGCACCGGCTTGCGCACGCCGCCATTGACGATGATGCCCATCAGCTCGGCCAGTGCGATCGGCCGGTCGGCCGACGCGCCCAGGGCGCTCGCATACGACGGCACCAGCGAGTCGAACGGGTAGCCCATCTTCTTCCACTGGCGGTGGATCTTCAGGAAAGCCTCCACTTCCAGCAGGCCCTTGATGCGCTTGTCCTGCTTGCCCTTGCGGTGGGTCTTGAACAGCCAGGCGTACACCTCCTGCCGCTCCCTGGTGCTGGCCGCGAACACGTCGGACAGCGTGGCCGCCGGATGCTGGCGCAGGTAGGTCACCAGCCACAGCTCCAACGGATGCACGCCGGCGACATAGCCGCGGTCGGCCAGCGACATCTCGGCCGGATCGTAGGTCGCGTACATCTTGGCGATGCGCTCCGGCGGGACCTCGTTGGTCGGCAGGTTGTCGTTGATGAAGGCGCCGAAGGTCTGCAGGCTGGCCTGCGGCCATACGGTGCGGTGCACGGCCGCCAGGCGCGAGGCGGTGGGACGGAAGCTCGCCAGCAGCAGCTTGTCGATCTCCCCCGGCTGCTTGCCCTTGTACTTCTGGTAGAAGCGGGTCAGGAAGTCCTTGCCCTCCTTGTCCGCGAAGCGCGCCAGGTAGTCGGCACGGCGCGGGTCGTCCGCATTGGCCAGCAGCGAGGCCGTGGAGCCCGGCGTCTGGAACATGTAGTAGTACACGACGTCGCGCATCAGGCGCACGAACACCAGGTTCACGGAATTGCGCAGGCCTTCGTGCACGGTCAGGATCTTGTGGTTGTCTTCCTTGTTGAAATTGCCGAAGGTGTGGATGCCGCCGCCCGTGAAGAAGGCTTCGCCGGGGCTGGCGGAGTACTTGCGCTGCAGGGACGCTTCCAGCATGTCCGGCAGCTTGCGCTCGGCCGGATTGGGAATCGTCATCAGGTAGTCCAGCGCCCAGCGCGACAGGTGGTCGTGTTCGTCGACCTGCACGCGGCGCAGTTCGTCCACGCTCTTGCCGCCGTGGGCCTTGTACAGCTGGTCGATGATGTCCAGGTAGGTGACGAGGGTGCGCAGCTTGGCGGTCGAACCGAGGTCCAGCTTGGCGCCCTCGTTGATGTCGAGCGGCTGGTCGAAGTTGTCGGTCTGGATGCGCAGGTAGTTGGCGTTCTCGCCGCGCTCCATGAGGGTGAAGCTGTAGACCACGTCGGCGGGGTCGCCGTTGCCCAGCAGCTGGCGGCCCGTCAGGCCCGCGGCCTGGGCCGCCTCCTTGGTGCGCAGGTCGCGCAGCACGGCGGTCACGGCTTGCTGGGCCTTGGCGTCCAGGGTGCTGACCACGGACAGGTCGAGCCGGTCCAGGTTGTACAGGCGCGCATCGCCCAGCAGTCCCGCCAGGTGCGCGCGCACGGCGTTGGTGGCCTTGCGCGAGACGAAGGTGTCCGGCTGGCGCGCGACCGCGCCCACGGCTTGCGCCGGATGCAGCTTCACCCTCAGCGCCGCATCGCGCAGCCGGGGCGTGATCACGCGCGCCTGCTCCAGCACGCGCAGGTGGCTGTCGGTGAGCGTTTCCAGATCCTGTGCGCCCTCGCCCAGGTAGTAGCTGGGACGGCGCTGCGCGATCATCAGGCTCAGCGCCTCCTTGTAGATCAAGGCGCTGTCGGGATCGGTGGCGCCGCTGCGCAGCGCACGGTTGACGCGCTCGAAGTCGCGCCCGTACCAGACCCACATGCCGTCGCCCACGCCGTTCACCTCGCCGAAGCCGCCCTTGGCCGACA
>DASRUW010000589.1:0-4943 GCA_035655255.1 Telluria sp.
AATTTGGCCGGTTTTGACTTAGTGTAGTTCCATGACCTCAACCGACCAATCCGCGGACGGCGAACTGCTGGTGTTCCGGGCCGAACGCCCGGCCTCGCCCGGTGCCGAGCGCGACGTCCAGCCGTGGCGTGTATTGATCGCCGACGACGACGTCGACGTGCACGTGGCGACCAAGTTCGCCCTGCGCGACGCCGTGTTCCAGGGCCGTCCGTTAAGTTTTCTGCATGCCTACAGCGCGGACGAGGCCATGGCACAGCTCAAGGCCACCCCGGACATCGCGATGGTCCTGCTCGACGTCATCATGGAAACGCCCGACGCCGGCCTCAAGGTCGCGCGCGCGATCCGCGAGGAGCTGCACAACGACCTGATCCGCATCGTCCTGCGCACGGGCCAGCCAGGCCAGGCGCTGGAACACAGCGTGATCGTCGACTACGACATCAACGACTACTGGTGCAAGACCGACCTCACCACGCGCAAGCTGTTCACGACCGTGATCGCCTCCCTGCGCTCGTATGCGGAGGCCAGGTCCGCGCTGGAGGCGCGGCGCGCGCTGGCGGTGCAGCTGGCGGAGGCGCGCCGGGTGCAGGCGGCGCTGGACCGCTATGCGCTGGTCATGACGCTGGACCGCGACGGCTGCATCACGGACGCCAACGAGCGCCTGTGCGAGGTGATGCATTGCACGCGGGACGAGCTGCTCGGCCAGCACGCGCGGGTGCTGCAGCCGGACGGCCTGCCGCACGAGGCGGACATCCTGGCCGCCCTGCTGGCCGACGGCGGCTGGGCCGGCGACCTGCAGGCCAAGGCGCCGGACGGCTCCATCATGCCGCTGCGCTGCGCCGCCCTCGCCTTCCGCGACCCGGCCGGCACGCCCTATCAATACGTGGCCGTGGCCACGCCGCTCGGGCTGCCGCCCGCCTGATCCGCCGCTTCACTTCCACGCGTTGCGCGCGCGGTCGCGCACCAGCATGCGCACCGACTCGGGCAGGTGCTTGGCCGCCTTGTCCTTGGGCGTGTCGGCATTGAACCACACCGTTTCGTCGAAGTGGCGCAGCATCGCCGGGGTGATGAAGCGCGTGCGCGCCGCGTACACGTGGCGGTCTCCCATCTGGCTTTGCTGCTTGATGAAGAAGCGGTTCGGCACCACCACCTGCAGGTGCTCGCGGGCGCGGGTCATGGCCACGTACAGCAGGCGGCGCTCCTCCTCGATGTCGTCCTGGGTTCCGGTCGCCATGTCGGACGGGATGCAGCCGTCGACGGCATTCAGAATGTGCACCGACTTCCATTCCTGGCCCTTGGCGGAATGGATGGTGGACAGGATCAGGTAGTCCTCGTCCAGCAGCGGCGGGCCGGCGCGGTCGCTGGTCGCCTCGGGCGGATCGAGCGTGATCTCGGCCAGGAAGCTTTCGCGCGAGCCGTAGCCGCCGGCCAGCGCGGCCAGCTGTTCGACGTCCGCGGCGCGCTGCTGGGCGTCGTCGTGCATGCGTTCCAGGTGCGGCAGATACCAGTGGCGCACCAGGCCGATGTCCTCCGGCCAGCGCAGCGCCTGCGCGCGCAGCGCGCGGTACAGCGCGACGAAGGCGGCCCAGTCGGCGGCGGCCTTGGCCGGCACGTCGAACTCCTCCACCACCCGGGTGGGATCGGAGGCGGCGCCGACCGCGTCCAGCAGGCGCGTCGCCGTGGCCGGACCGATGCCGGGAATGAGCTGGGCCACGCGGAAGCCCGCCATGCGCCCGCTCGGGTTCTGGGCGAAGCGCAGCACCGCCAGCACGTCCTTGATGTGGGACGCTTCCAGGAACTTCAGGCCGCCGAATTTCACGAACGGGATATTCCGCCGCATCAGCTCCAGCTCCAGCGGCGCCGAATGGCTGGCGGCGCGGAACAGCACCGCCTGGTCGGTCAGCTTGATGCCCGCTTCGCGGTGCTCCAGCACGCGCCGGCACACCCAGCGCGCCTGCTCCGCTTCGTCGGGAATGAGCACCAGCTCCGGCTTGGCGCCGGCCTGCTTGTCCGTCCACAGCATCTTGGCGTGGCGCTCGACCGCCGCGTCGATGACGGCGTTCGAGGCGTCCAGGATCGCCTGGGTCGAGCGGTAGTTGCGGTCCAGCGTGACGACGCGCGCGGGCTGGCCGAACTCCTTGGGAAAATCGAGGATGTTGCGCACCGTGGCGCCGCGGAAGGAGTAGATGGCCTGGGCATCGTCGCCGACCACCATGAGGCCCGCGCCGTCCGGCTTCATGCCGTGCAGGATGGCGGCCTGCAGGCGGTTGGTGTCCTGGTATTCGTCGACCAGGATGTGGTCGAAACGCGCCCCCACTTCCTGGCCCAGTTCGGCGTCGGCCACCATCTCGGCCCAGAACAGCAGCAGGTCGTCGTAATCGAGCACGTTCTGCTCCTGCTTGGCGTCGACGTAGGCGCCGAACAGGCGCTTGAGCTGCTCTTCCCATTCCGCGCACCAGGGGTAATGGGTCTTGAGCACCACGTCGAGCGGATCGCGGCTGTTCACGACGCGCGAATAGATCGACAGGCAGGTGCCCTTGAGCGGGAAGCGCTTCTGCTCCTGGGTCAGGCCGATCTCGTGGCGCACCAGGCCCATCAGGTCCTCGGCGTCGCCGCGGTCGTGGATGGTGAAGGACTCGTCCAGGCCGATGCGGCCCGCATACTCGCGCAGCAGACGCGCGCCGATGCTGTGGAAGGTACCGGCCCAGGGCAGCGCGGTCGGCACCGCCGTCGGCGCCAGGCGCAGGACCTGGTGCAGGACGCTGCCCGCACGGTGGGTCATCTCCTGCGCGGCGCGGCGGGAAAAGGTCAGCAGCAGCAGGCGCTGGGGATCGGCCCCGGCCGCCAGCAGGCGCGCCACGCGGTGGGCCAGCGTGTTGGTCTTGCCGGAGCCGGCGCCGGCGATCACCAGCAGCGGGCGGGTGGCGGCGGCGCCGATATCGTGCTCGACGGCTTCGCGCTGCGAATCGTTCAGCACGGCGTATGGATCGGACATGATTGTGCGAAGAAATGGGGCTACACAACTGTACATTTATCCAGTACCATGACGCAAGTGCTTCCTGCTGATCTTCCGACACCGAGCCGGAATATTCCTACAAGTTTTTTGAGCTTTCCACGCTAAGTGGCTGTGTGGAATGGCTTTTTTCTGATATCCACAATGTTTGTGAATAACTTTGTGGATAATGCCCTCTTGACAGGCCAGAAGCGAGCAAGCATGCGGGTTTCAACAGAATGCCCATTCTGAAGGCATCGACGCCACCCCAATCAAATCAATGACTTAGCGGAGCCGTTGTGCAGCACCGCAAATTTGGGCCCGAAAAATTTTTTGGACGCGCCAGTGTGCATAACCACCGCTCGCGGGCCCCGGTTTGGTGGTCTTTCCGATAAGTTTTCCACCTGTTTCGCGTGCGTAGGATTCGACCGACGAAAGTTGCCCCGGACTACCGTGCTGCATGTCCAAAATTGCCGGTCCTATAATCAGTTGGACGTCATTACGGGACGCTCCATCATGTCTGAATTCACCCATTTCAAGGACCGGGAGGACGCAGGGCGCCAGCTCGCCCGCCGCCTCCAGCACTATGCGCACAACCCGAATGTGCTCGTCCTCGGCCTGCCACGCGGCGGCGTGCCGGTCGCCTACCAGGTGGCGCATGCGCTGGGCGCGCCGCTCGACATTTTGCTGGTCCGCAAGCTCGGGCTGCCGGGACACGAGGAATACGCGATGGGCGCCATCGCGGCCGGCGGCATCCGCGTCCTGCAAAAGAACGTGCTGGGCCAGCTGCACATCGCGCCGGCCGAGGTCCAGGAGGTGATCGACCGCGAGACCCAGGTCATCGAACAGCGCGAGCACCTGTACCGCGACGGCACCCCGGCGCTGCCGCTGGAAGGCCGCATCGTCATCCTGGTCGACGATGGCCTGGCCACGGGCTCGACCATGCGGGTCGCGGTGGAAGCCGCGCGGCGCCACAAGCCGGCGCGCCTGGTCGTGGCCGTGCCGGTCGGCGCGCCCGATGCCTGCGCCACCATCGGCGCGGAGGTGGACGAGATGGTCTGCCTGTCCTCCCCCATACTGTTCCAGGCCGTCAGCCAATGGTATGCGGCATTCGGCCAGACCAGCGACGCCGAGGTGCAGGACCTGCTGGCCAGGGCCCGCCAGCCGGATGCGGCGCAAGAGGAACGCGAGGCCGAGCTGGCCACGCAGTTCACCCGCTGACGGTGTGGCGGCCATGCCCAGCATCAAAGATCTGTCCCTCGCCGACCGCATCCGCCACGAGGCGCGGACCTGCGACGGCCCGGCCGCCGGCGGCCGGCGCCGCGACTACGACCATCTGCTCGACATGATCGGCGACGCGCGCTTCGTCCTGCTGGGGGAAGCGACCCACGGCACGGCCGAGTTCTACCAGGAGCGCGCCCACCTCACCCAACGCCTCATCATGGAAAAAGGCTTCAGCGCCGTCGCGGTCGAGGCGGACTGGCCGGACGCCTACCGCGTCAACCGCTACGTGCGCGGCCAGGCGGGCGACAACTCGGCCGAGGAGGCCCTGGACGGCTTTCGCCGCTTCCCGACCTGGATGTGGCGCAATCTCGACGTGGTCGACTTCATCGAGTGGCTGCGCGGCTACAACGACGCCAACACCGGCCAGGTCGGCTTCTACGGCCTGGACCTGTACAGCATGTTCACCTCCATCGAGGAGGTGCTGCGCTTCCTGGACCACGCCGATCCGGACGCGGCCCGGCGCGCGCGCGAGCGCTACAGCTGCTTCGACCACTATCACCAGGACAGCCAGCGCTACGGCTACGCGGCCGCCTTCGGCATGTCCGCGTCCTGCGAGCGGGCCGTGATCCAGCAGCTGCGCGACTTGCACGGCAAGGCCCTCGACTACGCCCGCCACGAAGGCCACGAGGAATTCTTCACCGCTCAGCAGAACGCGCGCCTGGTGATGAAC
>DASRUW010000590.1:0-2391 GCA_035655255.1 Telluria sp.
CGTGCGGGTCGTCCACGCACAGCATGGCGCGGCCGTAGAACGGCAGGCGGTGGGTGAAGTTCACGAAGGCCATCTTGAGCTTCTCGAAATCGTGCTCGTAGGTCTCCATGTGGTCGGCGTCGATGTTGGTGATCACCTCGATCATCGGCGCCAGGTTCAGGAAGGAGGCATCCGATTCGTCCGCCTCGGCGACGATATACTCGCCCGACCCCAGCTTGGCGTTGGCGCCGGCGCTGTTGAGGCGCCCGCCGATCACGAAGGTCGGGTCCAGGCCGCCCTGGGCCAGCACGGAGGCGACCAGGCTGGTGGTGGTGGTCTTGCCGTGGGTGCCGGCGATGGCGATGCCGCGCTTGAGGCGCATCAGCTCGCCGAGCATGACGGCGCGCGGCACCACCGGCACCTTGCGCGCGCGCGCGGCCAGCACTTCCGGGTTCGATCCGGCCACCGCGGTGGAGGTGACGACGGCGTCGGCCGCGCCGATGTTTTCCGCCGCGTGCCCCTGCAGGACCTTGATGCCCAGGCCGGCGAGGCGCTGGGTCACGGCGGTGCTGCCCAGGTCCGAGCCGGTCACGTTGTAACCGAGGTTGTGCAGCACTTCGGCGATGCCGCTCATGCCGCTGCCGCCGATGCCGACGAAGTGAATGTTCTTGACCTTGTGTTTCATGTCCGTTCCCCGGCGAGTTGCTCCAGCACGTCCGCGATCGCGTTGTTGGCGTCGCGCCGGCCCACGGCCTGCGCGGCCAGCGCCATCTCGCGGCAGCGTGCGCGGTCCAGCGCCTGCAGCTGCGCCGCCAGCGCCTGCGGCGTGAGCGTCGGCTGCGGCAGGTGGATCGCCGCGTGTTGTTGATCCATCCATTGCGCGTTGTCGCGCTGGTGCGATGTGGTCGATGCCACGAAGGGCACCAGGATGCTGGCGACGCCGGCGGCGGTGAGCTCGGACACCGTGATCGCGCCGGCACGGCAGATCACGATGTCGGCGCGCTCGTATTCGCCGGCCATGTCGTCGATGAAGTCCAGCACCCGCGCCTGCACCCCGGCCTGCTGGTAGGCGGAGCGCAGCGCGTCGATATTCTTCTTGCCCGACTGGTGGGTGACCACCGGCCGCACGGCTTCCGGGATCAGGGCCAGCGCCGCCGGCACGCAGTCGTTGAGCGCCTTGGCGCCCAGGCTGCCGCCGACCACCAGGATGCGTAGCGGGCCCTGGCGGGCATCGAAGCGCACCGCGGGCGGGCTGACGTCGAGGATCTCCTTGCGCACCGGGTTGCCCGTCACGACCGCCTTGGCCTTGGCCGCGCCGAAATCGGCCGGGAAGCCGAACAGCACGCGCTGCGCCACCGGCGTCAGCGTCTTGTTCGACAGCAGCAGTGCCGCGTCCGCGTTCACCAGCGCCAGCGGCACGCCGCGCAGGCGCGCCATCAGGCCGCCCGGCACCGTCACGTAGCCGCCCATGCCCAGCACCACGCCCGGCTTGCGGCGCCCGACGATGCCGAAGCAGCGGAAGAAGCCGGCCACCAGCTTGAAGGCGCCGGAAACCGTATGCTTCAACCCCTTGCCGCGCAGGCCGGCGAAGTCGATGGCGTCCATCTCGATGCCGTGGCGCGGGACGATGTCCTGCTCCATGCCGTGCGCGGTACCCAGCCAGGACACTTCCCAGCCACGCGCGCGCATCGTTTGCGCGATCGCGATGCCGGGGAAGATGTGGCCACCCGTTCCGGCCGCCATGATCATGAGGCGCTTCACAGGCTGCCTCCCCGCATCTTGACCCGGTTCTCGTAGTCGATCCGCAGCAGGATCGCGAGGCCGACGCAGTTGAACAGCACGCCCGAGCCGCCGTAGCTCATGAGCGGCAGGGTCAGGCCTTTGGTCGGCAACAGGCCGAGATTGACGCCCATGTTGATGAAGGTCTGGATGCCGAGCCAGATGCCGATCCCCTTGGCCACCAGGCCGGCGTAATGCTGGTCCAGGGCGATGGCCTGCCGCCCGATGTCGAAGGCGCGCTTGACCAGCCAGTAGAACATGGCGATCACCACCAGCACGCCGGCCAGGCCCAGCTCCTCGCCGATCACGGCCAACAGAAAGTCGGTATGCGCCTCCGGCAGGTAATGCAGCTTTTCCAGGCTGCCGCCCAGGCCGACGCCGAACAACTCGCCGCGGCCGAAAGCGATCAGCGAATGGGTCAGCTGGTAGGACTTGTTCAGCGCGTGTTCCTCCTGCCAGGGATCGAGGTAGGCGAACAGGCGCTCGCGGCGGAACTTGGAGAACGCGATGATGGTCGTGAACACCATCACCAGCACGGCGCCGATGCCGCCGAACCAGATCGCGTTGAAACCGCCCAGGAACAGGATGCCCATGGCGATGCAGACGATCACGCCGAACGCGCCCAGGTCTGGC
>DASRUW010000591.1:0-2229 GCA_035655255.1 Telluria sp.
GGCGGCGAACTTCGTGGCCGATGGTGGCGCCGCTTCGATCAGGTGGCCGTGCGCGTGGAGGAACGGCGCGAGGATCTCGGTGTACCAGCCGCCGCCGGGCGCCAGCTCGATCACCGTCATGTCCGGCTTGATGCCGAAGAATTGCAGGGTCTCGAGCGGATGCCGATATTTGTCGCGGGCCCGGTTCGCATCGGAACGCCAGTGACCGTTCACCGCCTGCTGCAGCGCCGCGGTGGTGCTGTCGGGCGCGGTCGCGGGAGCGGCGCTGGCGGCGGCAGGAAGCAGCAAGGCCGCGAGCAGCGGAATGAGCAGCTTGCAGGTACGACGAAACATGGTTCGACCCTCCTGACGATGGGCGTTCAAGACTACGCCGAAACAGAGGGTCAGGGCCGTGCCGGAGCCGTCCCCCGCGGTAACCGCCGCGCTAGTTCGCGAACAACGGCGCGCGATCGGCGAACGCCTTGAACTGCAGCGCGTTGCCGCAGGGATCGAGCAGGAACATCGTGGCCTGCTCGCCGGGCTGGCCCTCGCAGCGGATAGGCGGCTCGATCACGAAACGCGTGCCGGCCGCCGGAGTCGCCGGGGCACTGTTGCGCGGACCCCGCGCCGGATTCCGCCGAATGGGACTGAAAGAGCCGAGCGCGGCACTCGGAGTCCCGCGTGCGGGATTCTGAGAGCCAAGAGCCGCCCGAAAAGACCCACCCTTGGCACTCGGAGAGCCAAGCGCCGCCGGCTGGGACCCGCGTTCGGCTGGCGAAGACCCGGCGTCGGGATCCGGAGAGCCAGCCGCCGGTGGAAAAGCGTCGGAGTTGGTACTGGGGAGGGTCGCGTGTGGGTCTTTTTGTCCAGTGCGAATGGCATCCCGGACGCGAGGCATGGATCTATTCGAACCACTCGTCGTTTTGGTGCGACCACGTTGGGTCATCCCGTCAGTACGGTTTAGACAGCTTGCGAAAATTTCGCAACGCCCCAGTGTCGGCTTTCGGCCAATAGCGGCCAGTCAGTGTTCCGTCTCAATCCGTTCGATCCTCGGTTGTCGCACGTCGGCCTAGAATGGTCGAGGTGCAGCTAGGGGCAGCTGTCCGGTCCACTTAGCCTGCGCCCCCATTATTGCCGCTACACGTAGAATCGAGCTAGCACAATCACCTCGCCTGGAGCCACACGTGAACGAACCCCTCCCACCGCCGGGTTTGGCCACTATCGCAGGCGGTGCGCACTGTGGCCCCTGAGAGCACGGGCCTGACGCCGAATGTCTCGCCCGGCACGACTGACGCCCTGGCGTCCGCGCTGGACGCCTCGGGACAACTCGCCGCCCTGATCGGAGCGGCGTGGGAGTCGACGTCGGCGTTCACCGACGGGCGGCATCGCGCCGCCCAAGGGCTGTGCGCGATCTCGTTGCAACACGGTCAGGCCGTGCTATCTCTGCTACCCGTGCTGCCGGCGTCGGCGGTCGCGTTGATGCGTCCGCAGTACGAAGCCCTGGTGCGCGCCGTCTGGGCGATGCACGCGGCGACGGAGGCACAATTGCAGCGCCTGGTCGCCCCGCTGACGCTCGAAAGCCAGCAGGCTGCCAAGAAGCTGCCCGGCATACCTGAGATGTTGGAAAAGCTGGAGGCCTCGGGACCGCGCGGCGCGGCGACCTTACTCGGACGAGCACGCGAGCGCCTCAACGATGGCCTGAATTCCTTCGTGCACGGCGGCATTCATCCGTTTGCGCGCCACCAGGACGGCTACCCGATCGGCCTACTGATGGACGTCATGAAGAATGGCAATGCGATGGCGATGCTGACGCTCAACGTGCTGTCGGCGCTGCCGCAACAGGCCGAGGTGATCGTGTTGGTGCGGGCTTTGTACCAACAGTTCGAAGACGTGCTGCCGACGCTGGAGCCGTTCCCTGCCCCAACCGGGAGCGCCTGATGGGCACGATGATCTGCCTGGCCCTGGGCAAGCTCGAGGTCGACTGGGGCAAGAACAACTTTTTCTCCGACCACGGCGCGCTTTTCCAGCCGAGCGATCTCAAACAGATCCCCACGTACGACGAGGACGAGGAGGCTCCGGAAGGTGAGCCGCTCGTCTTGATGGACCAAGGGTTCGGCAAGCCCTTGCGCCACGTGCGCGATCGGCTGGAGCTGATGGGCTACACGCTGCGCGCCGTAGAGCATCACTACGAGCGCCTGCACCGCATGCATGGGATGTCGGACAAGCCGATTCCCTTCACTACATTGCGCC